>JBJTFY010000099.1:0-8097 GCA_046093625.1 Actinomycetota bacterium | reverse complement strand
CAACGTGCGGTAGTTGATGGTCTCGGGCTTCTTGACCTCACCGCTGGACCAGACGCGGATGCTGTCGGCGGTCGCCAGACCGATTCGCAGCTGGTCGAACATGTTGACATCGAGCATTTCGTTCTCTCGCTCTCTCTTCGTTCTCTCTCGTCACGGGTCGGGGCGTCGCGTCAGCGACGGCCGCTGGCCCGCTCCCTCTCACGGTCGTCTTCGTCACTGCCCCGCTCGGGACGGCTGATGTTGATGCCGAGCGCCTCAGCGGTGTTGAACACCTCTTCGTCGATCTCCTTCATCTCGATCTCGCTGCCGTCGGAACCCAGGACCTCGACGTTCAGGCACAGGGCCTGCATCTCCTTCATGAGCACCTTGAAGCTCTCGGGGATGCCGGGCTCGGGGATGTTCTCGCCCTTGACGATGGCCTCGTACACCTTCACGCGGCCGAGCACGTCGTCGGACTTGATGGTGAGCAGCTCCTGCAGGCAGTACGCCGCGCCGTAGGCCTCGAGGGCCCACACCTCCATCTCACCGAAACGCTGACCACCGAACTGGGCCTTACCACCGAGCGGCTGCTGGGTGATCATGCTGTACGGACCGGTGGAACGGGCGTGGATCTTGTCGTCGACGAGGTGCGACAACTTCAGGATGTACATGACGCCGACGGTGATGTCGTTGTCGTACGGCTCACCGGTGCGTCCGTTGTACAACGTGGTCTTACCGGTGGTCTTGACGAGCGGCGACGAGAACTTCGTCGACTCGGGGTTGAGGTTCTCGAGCACCTTCACGATCGTCGGGTGCTTGCCCGCCTGCTCGGTCTCGTCCCAGTGGGCGCCATCGCACACCGGCGTGGAGATGAACTTGGCCGGCGGGGTGCTGGGGCGGGTCTTGGTCTCGGTGCCGCGCAGGGGCTCGTCGCCGATGCGGGTGCCGTCGGGATTGGTCCAACCCCAACGGGCGGCGTACCCGAGGTGGGCCTCGAGCACCTGACCGACGTTCATCCGGCTCGGGACACCGAGCGGGTTGAGGATGATGTCGACGGGCGTGCCGTCGGCGAGGTACGGCATGTCGGCCTGCGGGAGGATCTTGGAGATCACGCCCTTGTTGCCGTGACGGCCGGCCAACTTGTCGCCCACGCTGATCTTGCGCTTCTGGGCCACCAGCACCTTGACCATCTGGTTGACGCCGGGGGCCAGTTCGCCACCGTCGTCGCGGTCGAGCACGCTCACGTTGATGACCTTGCCGCTCTCACCGTGTGGGACCTTCAGCGAGGTGTCGCGCACCTCACGGGCCTTCTCGCCGAAGATGGCGCGCAGCAGGCGCTCCTCGGGAGTGAGTTCGGTCTCGCCCTTGGGAGTGACCTTGCCCACCAGCACGTCGCCGGGGCCGACCTCGGCGCCGACGCGGATGACACCGCGCTCGTCGAGGTCGCGCAGGATGTCCTCCGACAGGTTCGGGATGTCGCGGGTGATCTCCTCGGGTCCGAGCTTGGTGTCGCGCGCGTCGACCGTGTACTCGTGGATGTGGATCGACGTGAGCACGTCGTCGCGCACCAGACGATCCGAGAGGATGATGGCGTCCTCGAAGTTGTAGCCCTCCCACGGCATGAGCGCCACGACGAGGTTCTTGCCGAGTGCCAACTCGCCCTGGTCGGTGCTCGGTCCGTCGGCGATCAGATCACCCTTCTTCAAAGCCTGACCCTGCGCCACCCGCGGGATCTGGTTCACGCAGGTGTTGCTGTTGGAGCGACGGAACTTGTGCAGGTGGTAGACCCGACGACCCATCGTCTTGTACTGCACCACGATCTGCGAACCCGACACCTCGGTGACCTCGCCGTCGTCGGTGGCCACGATCAGGTCGGCACCTTCGATGGCCGCACGGCGTTCCATGCCGGTGCCGATGTAGGGCGCCTCGGTGCGGATGAGCGGGACGGCCTGACGCTGCATGTTCGCACCCATGAGGGCACGGTTCGCGTCGTCGTGCTCGAGGAACGGGATCAGGCCGGTGGCGACCGACACGATCTGGCGCGGCGACAGGTCGATGTAGTCGACCTCGCTCGGCGACACGTAGAGGATGTCGGTGGTGGCACCGAAGAAGCTCTCGGCCTCGAGCATGCGCTTCAGGTCCTCGAGGCTGGCGGCCTGCGGGGAACGACGCACGAGCACCTTGGCGTCGGAGAACGTTCCGTCGGCGTTGACCGCGGTGTTCGCCTGGGCGATGTCGTACTTCTCCTCCTCGTCGGCGGGCATGTACACCACCTTGTTGGAGACCTTGCCGTTCTCGACCTTGCGGTACGGGCTCTCGATGAAGCCGAACTCGTTCACGCGGGCATAGGTCGACAACGCGCCGATGAGTCCGATGTTCGGACCCTCGGGCGTCTCGATGGGGCACATACGTCCGTAGTGCGAGAAGTGCACGTCACGGACCTCGAAGCCGGCGCGCTCACGCGACAGACCACCGGGTCCGAGCGCCGACAGACGACGACGGTGCGTGAGCCCCGACAACGCGTTGGCCTGGTCCATCAACTGCGACAACTGGCTGGTGCCGAAGAACTCCTTGATGGCCGCCTGCAACGGACGGATGTTCACGAGCGACTGCGGGGTGATGGACTCGGGGTCCTGGGTGGTCATGCGCTCGCGCACGACGCGCTCCATGCGCGACAGACCGATGCGCACCTGGTTCTGGATGAGCTCGCCCACCGAACGGATGCGGCGGTTCGCGAAGTGGTCCTGGTCGTCGAGGCGGTAGCCGGGCTCCTGCTTGACGAGGTGCAACATGTACGAGATGGAGGCCAGGATCTCGTTGGGTCGCAACACGTTGCCGTCGGCGGGGTCGCTCTCGATCGGACGCTTGTTGGGGTCGTCCATCTCGACGCGGAAGTACTCACCCAACTTGCGGGTGCCCTTGCCGAACAACTGGTCGAGCTTGTTCAGTTCCTCGCCCAACTTGCGGTCGATCTTGTAACGGCCGACGCGCGACAAGTCGTAACGCTTGGAGTCGAAGAACGCGTTCTTGAAGTAGGCGCGGGCCGACTCGAGCGACGGCGGCTCACCCGGGCGGGCGCGCTTGTAGATCTCGACGAGGGCCTCGTTCTGCGTGGGGGCGACGTTGCGCTCCTTGTCCCACTGACCTTCGAGGAAGTCGAAGTGGGCGACGAAACGGTCGATGAAACCTGGTGCGTGATCCTCGTCGTAGCCGAGGGCGCGCAACAACGTGAAGATGCCCATGCGACGCTTGCGCGCCACGCGGGT
The DNA here is from genome assembly GCA_046093625.1 of Actinomycetota bacterium. Classification (GTDB taxonomy): domain Bacteria; phylum Actinomycetota; class Acidimicrobiia; order Acidimicrobiales; family Ilumatobacteraceae; genus Casp-actino8. Next base: position 4,852 of record JBJTFY010000099.1, on the reverse strand, counting down.
GCCGGCGGTGACGTCCTTGCCGGGCTTCTGCTCGACGTCGAACTCCAGCCACTCACCGCGCTGCGGGTGGATGGTGCCCTTCACCAACTGGTGCTTCGACAGGTTGCGCAAGCGGTAACGCTCGCCGGCCTCGAAGATCACGCCGGGGCTGCGCACCAACTGCGACACCACGACACGCTCGGTGCCGTTGTGGATGAAGGTGCCCTTCTCGGTCATCATCGGGAAGTCGCCCATGAATTCCTTGGTCTGGCGGATCTCACCGGTCGTCTGGTTGACGAAGGTGGCCTTCACCAGAATCGACTTCTGGTAGGTGTGCCCCTTCTCGCGGCACTCCTCGACGCTGTACTTCGGATCGGTGAACAAGTCCTCGTCGTCGGGGTCGTACTCGAGTTCGAGACGCAGGTTGCCGTGGAAGTCGGTGATGGGCGAGATGTCGCGGAACGCCTCGGCGAGCCCGGTGCGCAAGAAGTCCTCGAAGCTCTTGCGCTGGATGTCGATGAAGTGCGGAGCGACGAAGTCGATCTGCCGCTCGCGACCGGTCTCGGGGTCGCGAACCACTTCTTTGAGCTTCGACAGGTCCTCGTCGAGGTTGGCGAAGGAATAACGCTCGCGGGGATTGGTGCGTGAGGCCAAGGTGAGACTCCTAAGGCTGAGGGACGGTGACGGGCGACGAACTACAGAGCGGTGTGGTGCCGGGGCACGACGGGCAACGACATGGGGGTATGCGGGACGAGGTGCCGGACGGAATTTGGGGAACGAAAAGGACAGAGGCGACGCACGGCAACAGACGAGACTACCCCTCGGGGGCGACGGTTATCAACCGCCGCCAGCACAAATGCCGGGGGCGGGACCTCCGTTGGGGCACACCGTAAATCGCCGGACCGCTCCCGTCAAGAATCCCCCCGAACGAAACCGCCCCGGGCCACAGGGCCCGGGGCGGGTGGAATTCGTTCACCCCCGGTCGGGGGCCGGGGTCACTTGACCTCGACGGATGCGCCGGACTCGGCGAGCTTGGCCTTGGCCTTCTCGGCGTCGTCCTTGCTGACCTTTTCGAGGACGGGCTTGGGGGCGCCGTCGACCAGGTCCTTGGCTTCCTTCAGGCCCAGATTGGTGAGCTCGCGCACGACCTTGATGACCTGGATCTTCTGGGCGCCGGCATCGGTGAGGATGACGTCGAACTCGTCCTTCTCCTCGGCGGCAGCGGCCGGAGCAGCAGCTCCACCACCGGCGACGGCCACGGCCACCGGGGCCGCGGCGGTCACGCCGAACTTCTCCTCGAACGCGTCGAGCAGTTCCTTCAATTCGATGACGGTGAGGGCGGCGATGCCGTCCAGGATGTCTTCCTTGCTGAGTGCCATGATGATTTTCTCCTGAATGTGTGAATGATTGATGGGTTTGATGTTGGTGACCGGGGCTTAGGCAGCCTTCTGGTCGAGTAGTGCCTTGAGGCCGTAGGCCATGTTGCGGGGCAACGCCTGCAGCAGTCCGGCGGTCTTGACGAGCGGGGCTTGGATGGCGCCGGCCAGTTGGGCCAGCAGCACCTCGCGCGACGGCAGGTCGGCGAGCGCTTCGACGTCCTTGGCGGTGAGCAGTTTTCCGGCCAGAACGCCGCCCTTGATGACGAGCAGCGGATTGGCCTTGCTGAACTCCTTGAGCGCCTTGGCGGTCGCCGCGGCATCACCGCTGACGAACGTGAGGGCGCTCGGGCCCACCAAGAGATCGACCAGAGCCGAGTTGCCGGTGTCGGTGGCGGCGCGACGGGCCAGGGTGTTCTTGTACACCTTGTGCTCGCTGCCCACCGTGCGCAGTGCGCCACGCAGATCGGCCAGAGCGCCCACGGTCAGACCGCGGTACTCCGAGACGAACACCACGTCGACGGCCGACATCTTCTCGGCGATCTCGCCGACTGTCGCGACCTTGTCGGGACGGGGATTCTCCACGAATTTTCCTCCTTTCGCTTCTACTCGGGGCTCGCAGATGCGGGCACCACGAGGAGCGAAAGCTCCGTGCAGTCTCCGCCTCGGTTGGCGAACCTCGCGGTTCTTTCACGGCCCGGGGGCCGACCGACTGTCTCTGGCAAGCGATGTTTCGGTTGTGGTTGCGAGGCTAACGGGGAGTCCCCGCTTTGCCTCGCGGAACTCAGACGGTCTCGGGCCGCAGGCGGTTGAGATCGATCTTGACCCCGGGGCCCATGGTGGACGAGACCGAGATCTTCTTCAGGTAGCGACCCTTGGCCGAGGCCGGCTTGGCGCGCTGGATCTCGTCGACCACGGCGCGGAAGTTGGCCTCGATCTGCTCGACCGAGAAGCTGACCTTGCCCAACTGCACGTGCACGTTGCCGTAGCGGTCGGTGCGGTACTCCACCTTGCCGCCCTTGAACTCGCCCACGGCGCGACCGACGTCCTGGGTGACGGTGCCGGTCTTGGGGTTGGGCATCAGACCACGCGGGCCGAGGGTGCGGCCGAGTCGTCCGACGAGCGGCATCATGTCGGGCGTCGCGATCGCGAGATCGAAGTTGAAGTTGCCCTTCTCGATGTCGGCGGCGAGGTCGTCGGCGCCCACCAGGTCGGCGCCGGCCTTGCGGGCCTCCTCGGCGGCTTCACCCGTGGCGAACACGGCCACGCGGATCGTCTTGCCGGTTCCCGAGGGCAGGGCCACGGTTCCGCGCACGGCCTGCTCGGCCTTACGGGGGTCGACGCCCAAGCGGATGGCCACTTCGATGGTCTCGTCGAACTTGGCCGGAGCCATCGACTTCACGAGGGCCAGGGCCTCGGTGGGGCTGAACACCTGATCGCGGTCGTAACGCTTCACCGCATCGTCGTACTTCTTGCCGGACATGTCTGTCTCCCTCTCCCCCGGTTCTTCTCCGAGGGTGTCGAGCCGGCCGGGCGAGGTGATCCCGGTCCAGGCGTTGTTGTTGTTACTTGATGACGAGGCCCATCGAACGCGCCGTACCGCGAACCTGCATCTTGGCGGCTTCGAGGTCGTAGGCGTTGAGGTCGGGCATCTTGATCTTGGCGACTTCTTCGATGTCGGCCTCGGTGACCGAACCGCACACGGTCTTGCCGGGGGTCTGGCTGGCCTTGTCGAGTCCGGCCTTCTGGCGCAACAGCACCGGCGTGGGCGGGGTCTTGAGCACGAAGGTGAACGAGCGGTCCTCGAAGATCGAGATCTCGACGGGGATGATGGTGCCGACCTGGCTCTCGGTGGCGGCGTTGTACGCCTTGACGAAGTCCATGATGGCGACGCCGTGCGGTCCGAGCGCGGTACCCACCGGCGGGGCCGGGGTGGCCTTGCCGGCCGGAATCTGGATCTTGACGATCGCGGTGAGTTTCTTCTTCGCCATGGGGCGTTTCCCTTCGAGTGAGAGCGGGCAGTGTACGGGCGTTTTTAGAGCTTGGCGACCTGGCTGAAGTCCATTTCGACCATGGTCTCGCGGCCGAAGATGTTGACGAGGACCTTCAGCTTCATGTGGTCGGGGTTGATCTCGGCGACCTGGCCCGAGAAGTCGGCGAACGGGCCTTCCTTCACGCGCACGCCCTGGCCCACCTCGAACTCCAACTTGGGCTTGCGACGATTCGCGGTCTCCTGGCCGTCGCCCTTGGCCGACAAGAAGGTGTCGACCTCGCGCCGCGACAGCGGCGTGGGCTTCTGACCCTTTTGGCTCTGACCCACGAAGCCGGTGATGCCGGGGGTGTTGCGGATGCAGTACCAACTCTCGTCGTCCATGATGCAACGCACGAGCAGGTAGCCGGGGAACACCTTCTTCTGCACGGTCTGCTTGCGACCGTTCTTGAACTCGACCACGTCCTCCATCGGGATGACGGCCTCGAAGATGCGGTCCTCGACGTTCATCGACTGGATGCGGGCCTCCAGGTTGGCCTTGACCTTCTTCTCGTAACCGGCCTGGGTGTGGACCACGAACCACTGCCCGGGGCGGCGCCACGGGTGGACTTCGGTCTCCTCGAGGATGTCGTCGGACTCGGCGGCTTCGTCGCCGGTGAGGTCGATGACCTGGTCGGGCTGGAGTTCGTCGGTGTCGTTGTCGTTCATGTTCGTCTCGTCGTTCATCAGTTCTTGTACAACCAGTCCGTGAGGAAGCCGACACCCGTGTCGGCCACACCGATAAGTGCCGTGAACAGGGCCACGGTGACGAGCACGACGATCGAGTAGCGACGCACCTCGGGCCACTTCGGCCAGGCGACCTTGTTCATCTCCTCGCGAACCTCGCGGATGTACTGGCCCGGACCGACGCGATCCTCCTTGGCGGCGGGCGTGCGGGCTTGACGCGCAGGGTTGCCCTGCTCGTCGAGTGCACCCATCTTCTTGAGGGTGCGCTTTTGTTCCCGGTTCAGATCCATCGCCATGGAGTGTTCTCTGTTTCTCGTTCGCTACTACTCGCGATTTACTTGCGCTCGACCTCTGCGCTGAGCAGGGCAGGAGGGACTCGAACCCCCGACCGTCGGTTTTGGAGACCGATGCTCTACCAACTGAGCTACTGCCCTCGGACGCCGGTGGTGCCTAGCGCGTCTCCTTGTGCATGGTGTGCTTGCGATCGTGGCTGCAGTACTTGCTCATCTCCATGCGCTCACGGTCGTTGATCTTGCTCTTGATGGTGATGTAGTTCCGTCGCTTGCACTCGGTGCACTCGAGGGTGATCTTCACCCGCTTGTCGTTTCTGGGCACGTCGGTCTCCGATTCTGATCGCGTTACTTGATGATCTTGGTGACGCGGCCGGCGCCCACGGTACGACCACCCTCACGGATGGCGAAACGCAAACCCTCGTCCATGGCGATCGGCTTACCGAGCTCCACGGTCATGGTCACGTTGTCACCGGGCATCACCATCTCGG
>JBJTFY010000098.1:0-14259 GCA_046093625.1 Actinomycetota bacterium | reverse complement strand
GCCCGGTGGGGGGCTGGCTGTGCGATTCGATGCGACCGGTTTCGAAGAATTCTTTCTGGGTCTTGGACGGATAGAACCGGATGACCCGCATGAGGTGTCGCCAGTAGCGGTACTCGCCCTGCGACATCGAGGACCGCATTTGAGCCCGCAGTGCGCGCCGTTTGGCGTTCTTGGCTCGGAAAGCCTCGGTGCGGGCGGCCCGCTCGGTCGCCGAGGAGTTGGGGGATGGGTTCGCTGGTTTCGTGGTCATGCCGAGTTGAACGACCCGCAGCGATGAATCTGTGCGCTGTCAGCGCGTCGCGCGTCGCACCAGATCGTCCACCAGCGACGTCGAGTCGGTGATCGAACGCCCGTCGTAGGTGAAGCGACCCGACGCGTCGTTCGACAACACCGGTCGCAGTCGCGGACCGCCACCAAAGGTCAGGACGGCGCCCCGCTTCCCAGCGCGCCACCCGATGGCGAGCCCGATCGACGCCACGACGCGCTCTTGCGGGTCGCCGTCGGGTGAGGTGTCGCGGGACTCGATGATGTCGAGGGCCCGCAGAGCCAGACGGGCGCCCTCGCGGGCCGCCTCGACCCACGGGTCGCAACCCGGGTCGAGGTCCGGGACCGTCATCGTGGACACGGACTCCCACCATTCACGGTCCGGGCGCGCGCCCGGCCAGTGCGGGTCGTCGGGGAACGCGGTCGCTTCGGCGAGTCGCCGCCATCCGCGGCGATCGATCTCGCGGTCCCACGCCGTCAGCGGGTCGTCGCCGCGGCACCAGGCCATCGCGCTCGCGACGGTCGGCAGCGACGCCCGGGCGAACGTCATCGGATTCACGAGCACGCCACTCACCTGTTCGCGCAGCTCGGTTCCGCGACCGTGATACGGCCCGAGGTGGAGAGCCTCGCTCATCATCGCGTCGTTCACCGGCGTGTTGTCCCAGAGCAACGGGGCGCGTCCCGCGCAGACGGCGCGACGGGCGGCGGCGTCGGCGCCGGTGATGCGGTCGTTCACCACGTGCGTTCCCGTCCACATCACTTCCACCGTCGGCGACAATCCGTCGAAGAGGCGCTCGAGGTACGGCGACGACGTGGTTCCCGCATAGTGCGTGGGGGTGAGCCACACGGGTCGCCCGAGCGTGGACTCCACCGAGTTGGCGATGTCACGATGTCGATCGGCGGCGTCGAGCACGGGCAGGTCGTCGAAGAGCAACGCGACGCCCCGCGCCCCGCGGTCGATCGCGGGGCGCAGCTTCTCGGCGACCTCCGAGGCCGTCGCATCGGCCCCCGGCGTCAGCCCCACGTGCAGGCCGACGTTCGGTCGGTGTGCGGCCAGTCGTGCGAAGTCGCTCAACTCGACGTCGGTGAAAGGCTCGCGCCACGCGTCACGGTGTCGCGGCTCGGACTTGCCGGCCCAGACGAACGCGTTGGCCCCGAGCGCGTCGAGAAGTGCGACGCACTCGAGTCGGTCGTCGGTCGACCACGGCGGTCCGTAGAAGCCCTCGATGACCCCGGCGATCATCGGTGCCTCATCGGTCGTCTCATCGTGAATCGCTTCCTCATCGGCCTCAAGTGTTCCACGGCGAAGAGTGGCGCGTACGCGACGAACGACAACGGGTACGGGAACGAGATCGCCATCGTGGCCAGCACCCCGACGTGGAAGAGCCACGCGCCAACGGCCCAGATCCAGCGTCGCCGTCGGGCGTCGGCCAACACGACGAGCGCACCCAACTCGACGACGGTCGTCGCCATCGCAGCCGGGGGGAAGATCCAGTCGTAGCGCACGAGCCAGCCGCCGAGCGCCGAGTGGGGCGAGCCCAGCAACTCCTTGCGCAGGTTGTCGTAGGCGACCTGGTTGCGCAGCACGTCACCGAACAACCACTCGGTGCCGCCGTGGCGGAGTTTGGCCCAGCTCGCCAAGACGTAGGTGACGACCAGGGCGACCACCATCAGTCGGATCGGTACGCCGTACCGGGCGTCGGAGGGGGGCTCACTCGGTGGTGCGGCGAGCGCGCGGGCATCGGCGGCGGGGGAGAAGCCGATGATCAGCAAATGGATCGCGATCAGGTGCTCGGTGTGGATCACGTGTCCGAACGACAGACGGTACGTCGACACGAGAAGGAAGGTCAGGGCGAACAGGGGGCCGATGACGCGGTGTCGCAGACCGAGCGCCGACAGAACACCGGCGACCAGCGTGACGATGATCAGCGCCTGCATGAGCACGGGGGGCAGACGTCCGTCGAGGAACCACAGGATGCCGACCCCCTCGACCCGTGATGACGGGAGGTTCGTCGCGCGCCAGAATGACCCGAAGCGCGCGGCGACGAAGGCGACCGCATAGACAGAACAGAGGATGCGCAAGGTGGCCAGGCGCGCGGCCGGCATCGGTCTCAGGAGCCAGGCATCGAACCGGGAGATCACGACGCGTCCCCGCACACCGCGTGCACCTCGCGCGAGATCGGCACCCGGTCGCCCTCGTACCAACGCAAGGCGTCGTATCGCTCGGTGACGATCTCGATTCGGCCGACCCCGTCGAATCGCCCGCTGATCTCGGCGCACAATCGGTCGGCTTCACCGCGACGAATGGAGTTCGAGACCACCACGGCCGCGATGATGACCTCGTCGGTCCCGGCGATGTCGATCGGGGTCAATCGTCGCGTCACTCCGTCGACCACTCTCACCGCGGTGTCGACCCGCTCGCTGCTGGTTCGCCGACTCGAGAACATCGGATAGGTGGAGAGGGGGTAACTGTCGCGATCGAGGGCCAAGGGCACGACGCCGATCACCGTCACGACGGCGATCAACGCGACGCGGGCCGTCGTCCGTCGTCCGAAGTCGGGTCGCATCGTCCCGACGGTAGTCCGGAGCCCTCGAATGCCGTCTACAGTCCGGACCGTGGGCGGGGCAATGCGATGAGATCCCGAGCGCGTGCCGTCGTGGTGTGGGTACTGGCGTCGACGGCTCTGTTCGGTGTCGCTCGCGCGGTCGCTCTCCCCGAGGCCTGTGACGTGTTGTCGGTCGATCGCCGGTCGGCCGCCATCGACGCGGCGATCTCGTGGATCGTCGACAACCAAGGGCCCGACGGTCGCTTCCTCTACCGCTACGACGTCGTGAACGATCGGGTGGAGCCCGGCTACAACTGGGTGCGTCACGCCGGAACGATGTTGGCGTTGGCGCAGGCGTCCGTCGCCGGACACGACGTGCCCGTGGCGGCCCTCGACGCCGCGCGTTCGGCGATCGACGATCGGTTGGTGACCGAGGGAGGGTCGACCGGCGTGCGGGACGGGTCGTGGGTCTCCACGGGAGGCACGGCGTTGCTGCTCCTCGCCCTGACCGAATCCGAACCACTCGCCGACGAGGCGTTGGTACGGTCGCTCGGCGCACACCTGCGGGATTCGATCGTCGTCGGCTCCGATGGGGTGACGCGCGTGCTCGAACTGGCCGACGAGCGCCTGGAGTTCGTGCCCGACGTCGTCGGCCGATTCACCACCGGCGAAGTCGCCTTCGCTCTGGCCCGACTCGAGCGACTGTGGCCCGGAGAGGGTTGGCGCGACCCGCTACCCGGGATCTTCGACTATCTCGCCCGCCACAAGGCCGACGAGGAGGGTTTCGTTCCCGACATGGCCGATCACTGGGCGGCGTACGCGCTCGCCGAGAGCACTCGCTGGGTCACGTCGCCGGCGTGGAGAGACCTCGTCGTGTCGTGGGCCCGCAAACAGATGGGTTTGTCGTCGGTGATGATCCGCTTCGAGGGTCAACGCACCAACGGGGCGCCGGACGTGTGGCTACGCGGCCGGCCGGCGGTGGGCTCGGCGGTGGGCACGCACGGTGAGGCGATGGCCGGCTGGACCCGATTCTTCGCCTGGCGTGACGACGACGAGTCGGCCGCGGCCGGTCGGGCGCGACTCGCGTGCAACAACGCGATCCTGGTCGAGCGGCAGTCCGACCCCGCCGCCCCCGCACGGGTGGCCGGTTCGTGGACCTGGCGCGGAGTCACGCAGGTCGACGATCAACAACACGCGATCTCGGCGTTGCTCGCGGGTGAGACGTTGCTCTCGTCCACCGACGATCCGCGACCCTCGCGTCGTCAACCGCTGGATTGGTCGTGGCCGCTCGTCGCTCTGGCGGTGTTCGCCACCACGTCACCGAGCCGGTGGGCCGGTCACCTGGTCGCCGAGCGTCGGACGTCGAGACGCGTGATCCTCATAGGGGGCGCGCTGTTGCTCGTGCTCGCGGCGCTGTCGTCGTCGTTGCTCGCGTGGGTCGCCGTGAGTGTCCCCACCGCCGCGGTCGCGACCGGCGTGGTCGCGGTGTTGGCCGGCGTGATGACGGTGCTCGGTGTCCATCGGGGCGAGCGACCGTTCATGGCGGTGGCCCGACCGGAGTTGATTCTTCTTGCCGTCACCACCGGAGCCGCCGGTCGTTCGTGGGCGTTCGCGGGCGGGTTGGTCCTCGCCGCCGCCGCGGCGGAGGCATTGCGGGCCTCGGGCGAGGACGTGCAGAGATGGGTCGTGCGCGCGGCGGCCCTGTGGTCGGTGGCGATCGGGGTCGCGTTGATCGTGAACGGCGTCTATTCGGTCTGACCTGACGGGTGCTCAGACGACGAGGTTGACCATCCGACCCGGAACGACGATGACCTTCTTCGGGGTCTCGCCCGCCAGAGCGGCCAGCACCTTGTCGTCGGACAGCGCGATCGCCTTCACGGTCTCCGGGTCGGCGTCGGCGGCCACCACCACGCGGGCCCGCACCTTGCCGGTCACCTGAACCGGATACTCGACGGTGTCGTCGACCAACAGGGCGGCATCGGCCACGGGGAACGGCACGTAGGTGATCGTCGTCGCGTGTCCGAGTCGGCTCCAGATCTCCTCGCCCATGTGCGGGCACAGGGGCGCGAGCATCTGGGCCAGGGCCGTGGCGACCTCGCGCGGAGTCGAGTCGTGGACGTTCACGTGTTGGGTGAGGGCGTTGTTCAGCTCGATCAACTTGGCGATGGCGGTGTTGAACCGGAGGGCCTCCATGTCGGCCCGCACACCGTCGATCGTGCGGTGGAGGAGCTTGCGCAGTTCTTCGGGGGTCGCCGCGTCGACGACTCGGGAGGCCCCGGTCGTCTCGTCGACGACGTTGCGCCAGACCCGCTGCAGGAAGCGCTGCATGCCGACGACGTCACGGGTGTTCCACGGGCGGCTCGCGTCGAGCGGGCCCATGCTCATCTCGTAGAGACGGAAGGTGTCGGCGCCGTACTCGTCGTACATCTCGTCGGGGGTGACGATGTTCTTCAGACTCTTGCCCATCTTGCCGTACTCGCGCGACACCTCTTCGCCGTCGAAGAAGTAACGACCGTCGCGCTCCTCGACCTCGGCGGCGGGCACCGCTTGGCCGCGCGGATCGCGAAAGGCGTAGGCCTGCACGTAGCCCTGGTTGAACAGACGGTGGAAGGGCTCGCTGCTCGAGACGTGACCGAGATCGAACAAGACCTTGTGCCAGACGCGCGCGTAGAGGAGGTGCACCACGGCGTGCTCGACGCCACCGACGTACAAGTCGACGCCGCCGGTGTGTCCGCTGGTCGCGTCCCCGCCGTCGGCGGGACCCATCCAGTAGCGCTCGACGTCACGGTCGACGAAGCGGTCGTGATTGGTCGGGTCGAGGTAGCGCAATTCGTACCAGCACGACCCCGCCCATTGCGGCATCACGTTGATCTCGCGGCGGTAGACGCGCGGACCGTCGCCGAGGTCGAGGGTCACCTCGCGCCACTCGGCGCTGCGGGCGAGCGGTGGAATGGGGTCGGTGACGTCGTCGTTCGGATCGAGGGCCTGCGGCTTGAAGTCCTCGAGTTCGGGCAGCAGCACGGGCAGCATCGATTCGGGAAGGGCGACGGGTTGATCGTCCTCGTCGTACACGATGGGAAACGGTTCGCCCCAATAACGCTGACGACTGAAGAGCCAGTCGCGCAGTTTGAAGTTGATGGTCGCCTCACCGTGCCCGTTGGTCGCGAGCCAGTCGTTCATGAGACGCTTGCCGTCCTCGATCGACGCGATGCCATCCAGGGAGACGCCGTCGTTCGAGGAGTTGATGTAGGCGCCGTCGCCGACGAAGGCTTCGGACCACGCGCTCGTGTCGACTTCGGAGCCGGACTGAATCGGGAGGTCTCGGGTCGCGAACCATTCCGGCGGCGGTTGTTGGATCGCGGGGATGGAGAGTCCGAACCGACGGGCGAATTCGAAGTCGCGTTGATCGCCGCAGGGCACGGCCATGATGGCGCCGGTTCCGTAGCCCATCAAGACGTAGTCCGCGACCCAGACGGGGATGCGCGCCCCGTTCACCGGGTTCACGGCGTACGAGCCCGTGAAGACCCCGGTCTTCTCGCGGGTCTCGTCCTGGCGGTCGATCGAGTCCTTGGTCGCGGCCGCATCACGGTACGCGGTCACCGCGTCGCGATTGTCGGGCGTGGTGAGTGCCTCCACCAGAGGATGCTCGGGAGCCAACACCATGAACGTGGCACCGAACAAGGTGTCCGGTCGAGTGGTGAAGACGGTGATGAGTCCGGCGTGCGAACCGAAGTCCACGCGGGCGCCCTCGCTGCGCCCGATCCAGTTGCGCTGCATCAACTTGATCGGTTCGGGCCAGTCCAGACGGTCGAGGTCGTCGAGCAGTCGGTCGGCGTACGACGTGATGCGCATCATCCATTGGCGCATGTTCTTCTTGAAGACCGGATAGTTGCCGATGTCGCTACGGCCGTCGGCGGTGACCTCTTCGTTGGCGAGGATGGTGCCGAGACCCGGGCACCAGTTGACCGGCGCGTGCGAGAGGTACGCGAGACGTCGGCTGTCGAGGGCGGCGCGTCGCGCGGCGCGATTCATGGTCGTCCACGCTTCGCCGTCCGGGGTGGCCAGTGCTCCGGACGCGTACTCGTCCTCGAGTTCGGCGATGGGACGGGCGCGACCGACGCGTTCGTCGTACCAACTGTTGTAGACCTGCAGGAAGATCCATTGCGTCCAGCGGTAGAACTCCTCGTCGGTGGTCGAGACGCTCCGTCGGGCGTCGTGACCGAGTCCGAGCCTGCGCAGTTGTCGGCGCATGTTCGCCACGTTCGACTCGGTGTTGACCCGGGGGTGCACGCCGGTGGCGATGGCGTGTTGCTCGGCCGGCAGGCCGAACGAGTCGTAGCCGAGGGCGTGGAGCACGTTGAAACCGGTCATGCGCTTGAAGCGCGAGTAGACGTCGGTGGCGATGTAGCCGAGAGGGTGTCCGACGTGAAGGCCCGCTCCGCTCGGGTAGGGGAACATGTCGAGGACGAACAACTTCGGGCGTCCGGCGACTTTGTCCGGCTCGCCCAACGGCCCGGCGGGGTTCGGCGCCTCGAACGTGCCGTCGGCCTCCCAGCGGTCCTGCCAGCGGGTTTCGATCTCCTGGGCGAGACGGGCCGTGTAGCGCAGCGACGGGGAGTCGTCGGTGGTCGATTCGTTCGTCGGCGCGGACATAGCGCCCCAAGGGTAACGGGACGGTCACCGTGGTCGGATCCCCACCGGCGCATTTCGCACCGGTTCTCGTTCGCTGCGTCGGCGAGAACTAACTTCTCACCTGCCCCGGTGACACCATGAACGAGCCCAACCACGACAAACGACCACTACCGACCGGATCGGTCATCGATCGTCTGGAGACATCGGCCGACGCTCCGACCGGAGTCCGCTTCGTCGGTCAGAGCGTGGCGCCGGCCGACGGCAGCAACTTCGTGTCGTGGCGCGAGATCCACGACGACGCGCGGGCCGTCGGTGCGGCCCTGCAGGCGCTCGGGCTCGTGCCCGGTGACCACGTGGCGATCCTCGGTCCGACGAGTCGAGCGCTCATGACCGTCATCCGTGGTTGTTGGATGTCGGGCATGGCCAGCATGGTGTTGCCGTTGCCGATGCGCATGGCGTCGCTGGACGCCTTTGTCGAGGGCACGCGGGCCCGCATTCGTCACGGCGACGCCAAGCTCGTGCTCATCGACGATCAACTCGCCGCGTTCTACGAGTCGGTCGCCGGCGATCCGCCCACCATGTCGATGACCGCCGTGCTCCCCGGGCCGGGCAAGCCGTCGGGTGAGCGTCTCGAGGTTCCGGCCCACGATCCCGAACGACTCGTGATCCTTCAGTACACGAGCGGCTCGACCTCGGAACCCAAGGGGGTGATGATCCCGGATCGGGTGCTCACCGCCAACGTCGACGCCAGTTGTGCCGCCGCGGAACTCGACACCGAAGAGGTGATGGTCTCGTGGTTGCCGCTGTATCACGACATGGGTCTCGTCGGATTCCTCTCCATCCCCATGATGAACGGAGTGCAGTTGGTGCAGGCGGCACCGCAGGACTTCATGGCGCATCCCGGATCGTGGATGCAATGGATCAGCGACTGGCGGGGAACCGCCACGGCCGGACCGAACTTCGCATGGGTGCTCGCCACGCGAGCCTTGAAGCGTCTGTCGGGACTCGACTTGTCGTCGCTCACCCTCGCGTTGTCGGGCGCCGAACCGGTCGACCCCACCGCCGTCGAGGCGTTCGTGCAGGCCGCCGAACCCTTCGGCTTCCGTGCCGGGAGCATCTTCCCGGCCTTCGGTATGGCCGAGGTGGCCATCGGCGGGGCGTTCCCGCCGCGACACCGGGGCCTGCGATGCGACGACGTCGATCGCGTGGCGATGGAGCGTGAGCGGGTCGCGCGGCCGGTGAGCGAGCCCGATGCCGCCGTGCGACGGCTGCCGTTGCTCGGTCATGCGGTGCCCGGATTGGAGATGCGCATCGTCGACCCCGAGACCCGGGTCGAACTACCCGAGCGTCACGTGGGCGAATTGTTGTTGCGCGGCACCAGCGTGACGCCCGGTTACTACAAACGGCCCGAGGCCACGCAGGCGATGTTCCACGACGGATGGCTGTGCACGGGAGACCTGGCGTACGTGCTCGACGGCGAGCTCGTCATCTGCGGACGCATCAAGGACGTGATCATCGTCGGTGGCCGCAACGTCTTCCCCGAGGACATCGAACGCGCGGTCGGGGCGATCGACGGAGTGCGAGCGGGCAACGTGATCGCCTTCGGTGTCGACGGTTACAAGGGCAAGGAGACCGTCGTGGTGGTGGCCGAGGTCAAGACCGACGATCCCGAAACGGTTCGTCACGCGATCCACCATGCCGCACTCGAGGTCTCGGGTCTGCCACCGCGCGACGTGATGCTCGTGCGACCCGGAACCTTGCCCAAGACCAGCAGCGGCAAGTTGCAACGGGCGAAGTGCCGCGAGAACTATCTGGCCGACGAGCTCGAACTGATCGGGTGAGCGCCGGCCTCAGGGGCCGATGTTGCGGATCTCGATGGTGGTCTCGGTGGGGGAGTTCGATTCGGGGCACACGCGGGTGACCGAGGCCGGGGCGACACCCGAGTCGAAGGCCACGGCCGCCACGCACTCGGTGCTCGTCGACGAACCGCGGGCGTTCACGGAGTAGACGATCACCGGGACGAGAGGTGAGAGCGCGACCGCGAACGTGAGTGCGCCGGCGAATCGACGTGTGCGGACGGTGTGCATGTTCGGCCCCCACCGGCGGGATCGGTGTGCGCCGGTATCCGAGACACGCCGGTCGGGCGCAACCGGTCGGTGGGAGTCGGGATTCTTGAGAGTCTCTGGACGATCAGGCGGCTTGGAGGGCGGCCATGACCTTGCCCCAACGCTCGGGGTCGCTCTTGTACGGGGCGTAGAAGGAGATGCGTTGGATCACGTCGCCGTAACGGTGGTTCAACTCGAGGGCGATCTGCTCGGGCTCGCCGACCACGGCGAAGGTGTTGAGCACCTCGTCGGTGATCTCGTTGCCCATCTCGACCCACTTGCCCTGCTTCGACAGCGAGTTCAGACGATCCTGGAGGTCGCCCCAACCGTGCAGATCGAGCACGGGGCGATACGCCGGGGTCGAACCGTAGAAGGCGATCTGCTGGCGCGTTCCGGCGCTCGCCTTGGCGAGGTCGTCGGCGTTGTTGCCGGTCACGACGAAACTCGGGCCGACGATCTCGAAGCCTTCCATGGTCTTGCCGGCCTTGGCCCGCCCGCGCGCCAGGGCGGGGATCGTGACCTCGCGGAGGTAGCGCTCGGTGGTGAAACCGTGGCAGATGAAACCGTCGCACACCTCGCCGGCGACTTCGGTCATCAGTTCGCCCACACCGGCGAGGAAGATCTTGGGCTTTCCGAATTCGGAGATGTCGGAAGCCGCCGGCGTGAAGAACGGCGTCATCAAGGTGTGCGTGTAGAACTCGCCCCGGAAGTCGAGCTTGGCCCCGGTGAGCCAGGTGTCCCAGATGGCGTGGATCGCCAGCACCATCTCGCGCATGCGCGCCGCCGGCTTGCTCCAGGGCATCGAGAATCGCTTCGTGATGTGCGGCTGGATCTGGCTACCGAGGCCGAGGATGAACCGCCCGTTGGAATAGGCCTGCAGGTCCCAGGCGGTGTTGGCGAGCGTCATCGGGCTGCGGGCGAACGCCACGGCGATCGACGTGCCGAGTTCGACCTTGCTCGTGTGCTCGGCGGCCAGGAGCAACGGCAGGAACGGGTCGTGACTGGTCTCGGCGGTCCACGCTCCGCTGTAGCCCGCGGCTTCGGCCTCTTTGGCGCTGGCCACGGCTTCGTGCAGGTTCAGGCTGATGCCCCCGTCGACTTTCATGGATTCTCCCGTTCGATCGTGCGTCGACTCGGGACGCTAGCCGAAACGTCGTCAGCGTCCGTCGGAGTCGCCCTCGCGCAGGAACGCCTCGAGTTCGGCGGCCAGTTCCTCGGGTGAGGGGATGTCGCTCTCCCGGATCGGCTCGGGCTCGAGCGGCAACGTCGGCTGGGCGACGGCGTCGTAGGCCTGTTCGAGTTTCTCGACCATCGTGAGATGCTCGGGGTTCTTGGCGACCAGTCGATCGAGGCGTTCGGTCTGTATGACGGCTTCTTGTTGCAACGAGCCGCGGTCGAAAACCAGGCCCGCGGTCGACTGCAGCCCGTCGAGAAGCGACACGGCCGCCGCGGGATAGGTCATGGCCGGGATGTACTGGGGGACTTGCGCCCAGATGCTGATCGACGGGATGCCGGCGTCGTGCAGAACCTGCTCGAGGATGGCGGCCATACCGGCGGGAACGTCGACCGACGTGCGCACGAAATCGTGACGCATCAGCAGGTCGGCCGACGGCGTGGTGCACGACAGGTTGCTCGGCCGCGTGTGCGGGGTGGGGAAGGGGTAGGCGCCGAGCCCGATCATCATCGACACGTCGAGGCGCCGGCACAGCTCGCGCACCGCTGCGGCGAAGCGATGCCACGCCGAATCGGGTTCGAAACCCTTGAGGATCAACACGTCGTGTCCCGATCGGTCGCGCCCCGCGTAGAGGTCGATGCTCGGCCAGTCGATGTTGCTGTTCCGGCCGTCGCGGATCTCCATGGTCGGACGGCGGGCTCGGAAGTCGATGAACACGTCGGCGTCGAAAGTGGCGATGGGCAAAGGCTCGATCTGCGACTCGATCGCGTTCATCGCCTCGTTGGCGGCCCCGGCGGCGTCGATCCAGCCCTGCAACATGACGACGAGAACCGGTTTGTCGAGTGTGGGCAGTTCGCCGTGCAACTCGACGTCGGGGATGGAGGTCATGTCAGGCGCCCCAACATCTCCTCGGCCCGCGCCGCCGCCCCGAGCACCTGCTGATTGAAGGGTTCGAGTTCGGCGGGATCGCGTTGCCCGAGAGCGCCGCCGAGGTATCGCGCGTACACGCCCTCGAGGATGCACACCAGTTTCCAGAAGGCGAACGTCACGTAGAAGTCGAGTTGCGAGGTGTCGCGACCGCTCACCGCGGTGTATCGCTCCGCCAGGTCGTCGCGGTCGAGGAAGCCCGGGGCCGAACAAGCCGAGCCGGTCCAGGCCGACGCGTCGTCACCCGGGCCGGTCCAGTAGACCATCAGCAACCCGAGGTCGGCCATCGGGTCGCCGAGGGTGCAGATCTCCCAGTCGAGAACGGCGATCACGTTGCCGTCGGCGTCGACCATGCAATTGTCGAGTCGGTAGTCGCCGTGAACGAGGGTCGCCGGACCCTGCTCGGGAATCCGCGCGAGCAACGCGTCGTGGACCCGGTCGACGGCGGGAAGGTCGCGGGTCTTCTGTTGGTTCCATTGTCCGTACCAGCGTTTCAACTGTCGGGCGATGTAGCCGTCGTGTCGACCGAGTTCGCCCAGTCCGACCGCCGTGGGGTCGACGCGGTGGATGGCGGCCATGGTGTCGACGATGCTCTCGCTCGCGCGACGACGCGCCTGCGGCGTGAGCATGGTCTCGGCGGCCTCGCGGTCGCGGATCACGAGACCGTCGACGAACTGCATGACGTAGAAAGGTGCGTCGTTCACCGCGACGTCGTCGCAGAAGCCGACGGTGGGGGCGACCGGCACCGGAGTGTCACGCAGCGAATGGATGATGCGGTGTTCGCGACCCATGTCGTGCGCGCTCGCCAGCACGTGGCCGAGCGGCGGTCGCCGTAACACGAATCGTCGACCGTTCGCTCCGGTGACCCGGTAGGTGAGGTTCGAATGGCCTCCCGCGATCACATCGAATCGGAACGGGCCCACGGCGTCGTCGACGTTTCGTTGCAACCAATCGGTGACCGACTCGAGACGGATACCGGGTACCTCGGACACGACCCGTACGGTATCCGTGGACGTCGCGATTCGGGCGAGTCGATGGCGCGATGGCGACCGTCCCCGATCCGCCGACTAAGTTCGCACCCATGTCGATCGACGTCACCGATGTCTCCTTCGAGAACGAGGTTCTGGCCCGCTCGATGACCGTGCCCGTCGTCGTCGACCTCTGGGCGCCGTGGTGCGAGCCGTGCAAGACGCTCGGGCCGATCATCGAACGGGTGGTCGCGGACACGAACGGCAAGGTCGTGCTGGCCAAGGTGAACATCGACGAGAACCCCGGCATCGCGCAGGCGTTCCGGGTGCAGTCGATCCCGGCGGTCTTCGCCGTCGCCGACGGCCGGGCGATGCCGATGTTCCAGGGTGCCCAGCCCGAACACGTCGTGAAGCAGTACGTCGACATGTTGCTCCCGACGGCCGAGGACGAGGTGATCGCCGATCTCCTGGCCAAAGGTGACGAGCAGAGTCTGCTGGCGGTTCTCGACATCGACCCCGGACACGAGGCGGCGATCGTGGCGCTGGCCGGCATCTTGACCGCGAGCGGTCGGGGAGAGGACGCGTTGGCGTTGCTGGCCCGGATCCCCGAGAGCGACGACGTGCGCAAGGCCGCCGCGGCGGCACGACTCTCGACGCGGCCCGCCGACGACTTCGACGACCAGTTGGCGGCGTTGCTCGACGGTGTGAAGACCGACGAGGACGTGCGTCAGAGATTCCTCGACATCCTCGAGCTCATGGGAGCCGAGGATCCGCGCACCGCGCAGTGGCGCAAGAAACTCACCGCCCGTCTTTTCTGATTCGTTCATGCCCCCTCGTGCCGGACTCCACGCTTCGCTCGACGACGTGGCGACGCGACGGCACGACGTGGTCGTGGTCGGCGGGGGGATCACGGGTGTCTGCGTGGCCCGCGAGGCGGCCAGTCGCGGCCTCGACGTCGTGCTCCTGGAGGCGCACGACTTCGGCTCGGGAACCAGCGCGTCGACCACGAAGTACATACACGGAGGAATCCGCTATCTCGAGCAGTACGACATCGAGGTGGTGCGGGAGAGCCTGCGCGAGCGGAGGGTGTTGGCACTCGGTGCACCGCACCTCGTCGAGCAGACGCGGTTCATCATGCCGGCGTGGCGGTGGAGCAGACCTCCGACGGCGCTGATCGGTGCCGGTGTGTTGTTGTACGACCTGCTGTCGTTCGACCGCAACCGCAACGCCCCCGACAGTCTGCGCATTCCGCATCCCCGATGGTTGCCGCGTCGCGCTCTGCTCGCCGCCGTCCCGTGGCTCGACCAGACCGGTCTGCAGGGCGCCTTCGCTTACCACGACACCTTGAACGTCCATCCCGAGCGCCTGTTGCTGGCCTACGCGAAGTCGGCCGCGCTCGCGGGGGCGAGCCTCTTGAATCACACCCGGGTGGAAGGGTTCGTCACCCGTGTCGACGGCGATCGGGTCGTCGTCGACGGCGTGCGCGTCGTCTCGGGATCGGGGCGCGCGGAGATCGAGGCCCGGGTGGTGGTGAACGCCGCGGGTCCGTGGATCGACACCGTGCTGGCGGCGCTCGGACGTCCGATGGGGGTCGGTGTCGACCGGTCGAAAGGTGTGCACCTGCTCACCCGGCCCCTCGGTGG
>JBJTFY010000097.1:0-8392 GCA_046093625.1 Actinomycetota bacterium | reverse complement strand
GCCACCAGGTGTCGACGACCGGACAACGGCTCGCGCCGATGTGTTCGCGGTACCACATCCAAGCTTCGGGGTTGATGGGTTCACCCACCGAACCGAGCAGACGCAACGACGACAAGTCGTGCTTGGCCGGCTCTTGGGTTCCCCACTTCATGAACGTACGAATGGCCGTGGGTGCGGTGTAGAAAATCGTCACGCCGTACTTCGCGACGATCGACCACAAGCGGTCGTTGCCCGGGAAGTTCGGCACCCCCTCGTAGATCACCTGCGTCGCACCGTTCGACAACGGTCCGTACACGATGTAGCTGTGCCCGGTGATCCAACCGACGTCGGCCGTGCACCAGTACACGTCGGTCTCGGGATGCAGGTCGAACACGTACTTGTGCGTGTAGGTGACGTGCGTGAGATAGCCACCGGTGGTGTGCATGATGCCCTTGGGCTTACCGGTGGTGCCCGAGGTGTACAGCAAGAAGAGCAACTGCTCGCTGTCCATCGGCTCGGCCGGACATTCGAGCGAGGCCCCGGCCATGAGGTCGTGGTACCAGTGATCACGACCATCCACCATGTTCACGTCGTTGCCGCCGCGCTTCACCACCACCACGTGTTCGATGGTGGGCGTGCTCGCCAACGCCTCGTCGGCGGCGGGCTTCAACGCGAACACCTCGCCCCGTCGGTAGCCGCCGTCGGCGGTGATCAACACCTTGGCCGACGCGTCGTTGATGCGATCGGCCAACGCTTGCGACGAGAAGCCACCGAACACCACGCTGTGCGCGGCACCGATGCGGGCGCAGGCCAACATGGCCACGGCCGCCTCCGGGATCATGGGAAGGTAGATGTTCACCCGGTCGCCCTTGGCGACTCCGAGCGACTTCAGGACGTTGGCGAACTTCTTGGTCTCGTCGAGCAACTGCGAGTACGTGATGGTGCGGGTGTCGCCGGGTTCACCCTCCCAGTGGATGGCCACCTTGTCGCCCCGACCGGCCGACACGTGACGGTCGAGGCAGTTGTACGACACGTTCAGTCGCCCGCCCACGAACCACTTCGCGTACGGCAGGTTCCATTCGCAGATGGTGTGCCAATCCGTGTCCCAGTGCAACAACTCGGCGGCCTGTCGGGCCCAGAAACCCTCGTCGTCGGCCCGGGCCTCCTCGTACAGGAACGTGCCGGCCACCAACGCGTTCTCCTGGAAGTCGGCGGGGGGTGGGAACTTGCGGTTCTCCAACAACAGATCGTCGATGTTGTTCTGTTCGCCGGCCATGCCTCCCCCTTCGACACCCGTCGCGACGGGTTGACGACAGAACTTTAGGCGTCGCGCCGCTGGAGTCGACGAACGGCGACGACGGCCACCGCCAGCACCCAGATCGCGAAGTAACCGAGCGACGGCCAACGCGACAGCCCGTCGGCGGGTTCGTCGGGGAACATCGAGTTGAAGCCGGCCTGGAAGGGCAGCCACTTCGTCACGCTGCCGTCGAGGGCCAGGCTCAACAAACTTCCCACGATCCCTTCGATCAGGAGCGGCCACAGCACGAGAATCGTGATGGCGCTCGGTGGGTTGCGCGTGAGCGAGCCGACACCGAGACCGAGAATCGCGACCAATGCGCCCATGGACACCATCGCGACGAGGGCCGGTGCCGAGTTGTCGGCGGTGTGCGGTCCGGCGACGTCGCGCGACTCGAGAATCGCGGATCCGAGAACCAGCGACACCACGACGATGATCCCGGTCAACAACGCCCCGATCGCCGCCATGAGCACCGCCTTGACCGCCCACAACCGGGCCCGTGCGGGCGTCGCCGCGAGAGTCAGACGAATCGTCCCCTGCGAGTACTCCTGGGTGATGCATAGCACGCCGACGACCCCGATCAACAGGACCGCGACCGAACCCGTCGCCAACACGAACCCGGGCAACGTGCCGGAGTCGATGTCCCGGGGATTCATGAAGGCCACGGACAACAGCGTGATCACCATCGGGAGCACCACGGCGACGAGAGCCATGGTGACGTTCGAGCGCACGGTGCGAACCTTGATCCACTCGCTGCGCAGAGTGGCGATCATCGTTCACCCCCGGGCGCTCCGTGATACTCGACAGCCGTCGCGGTGGCCTCGAGGAACGCATCCTCCAACGAGCCGGTTTGCGTCGACAATTCGTGGAGCACGATGCCACGAGCGGCGGCCAACTCGCCGACGACCGCGGAATCGACACCGTGGAACTCGGCGACGTTCTCGCCGGTGGCCACCTGCAGGCCCTCGGCCCGGGCGACGTCGACGAGGGTCGCCAGTTGCGGACTTCGCACCACCACCCACCGGCGCGAATGCCGATCGACGAACTGTTGCACCGAGCATTGCTCGATCAACCGACCCTTGCCGATCACCACCAACTCGTCGGCGATGAGCGCCATCTCGGAGAGCAGGTGACTGCTGACGAGCACCGCGCGACCCTGAGCCGCGAGGCGCTTCAACATCTCGCGGATCCAGCGGATGCCCTCGGGGTCGAGTCCGTTGGCCGGCTCGTCGAGGATGACCACCCGCGGGTCGCCCAGCAACACCGAGGCGATACCGAGGCGTTGCTTCATGCCGAGCGAGAACTGCCCGACGCGCTTCTTGGCCACCTGTTCCAGACCGACGATCTCCAGAACCTCGTCGACCCGCTTCACCGGCAGGCCGTTGCTGGCCGCCATCCAGCGCAGGTGATTGCGTGCCGATCGCCCGGAGTGCGCGTTGCCGGCGTCGAGGAGCGCTCCCACCTCGTGGAGAGGGGTCCGCAACGACGAATACGACTTGCCGTCGAACAACGCCCGCCCGGACTGGGCCCGATCGAGGCCGATCATGCACCGCATGGTGGTGCTCTTGCCCGAGCCGTTGGGCCCGAGGAAACCGGTGACCAGTCCGGGACTCACGCTGAACGAAAGGTCGTCGACGGCCACGGTGGACCCGTACTTCTTGGTCAAGCCCTCGACGACGATCACGGATCGACCCTAACCCACTCCAACACCGTGAAGCCGCCGAGGCCCGCGGGGTCCGACAAGGCCTCCGCCTCGCTGATGCGGCTGCGCATACGCAGCGCGTTCAAGCCCGGGCGCGCGGCCTCGGCGTTCCACACGCGTCGTCCCTCCTCGACGAGGTCGTCGATCCCCCACCGCTGCAGGAACTGGGTCTGCGAGCGCACCGCATCGGGTTGGCCGCACGCGACGATCAGCTGGTCGACGCACACGTCGGTGGTGATGTCCTGCGAACCCGCGTCGCGCAGGTAGTGCGCACCACGTTCCTGACCACGGTAGGTGCGCAACCAGTCACGCCACGGACGCACGGCGAGTTCGGACGTGGCCATGACCGCATAGTCGAACACCACCAGTCGGCCGTCGAGACGTCCGAGCACGTCGCCCACCCACTCGCCCGCGGCCCGCTGCCACGGGACTCGGGCGCCCAGCGGCGGTCTGACGGGCAGCGCGAACGGCGGTTCCTCGCACGGGCGCAACACCTCGACGAACGCGTCTCCGGTCGATGCCACCCACGCTTCCCGCCATCGACCATCGAAGACCAACAATCGGAACGCCAGGTTGTCGAGCAGTTCGTTGGCCAACACCACTCCGCGCAGTTCACCCTCGGGGAGAGCGGCCAACGACTCGACTCCCTCCGGATGCGACGCCCGTTGGTTCGCGCTGGTCTCCACGCACACGTACCGCGAGCGCTCACCGTTCAGACACCGCGGCTCGGCGGCCAACACCGATCGCGCCAAGGTGCCCGGCCCGGCGCCGACGTCGAAGACGCGAAAGTCGTCGGGGGAACCCATCTCGATCCACCACGCGTCGAGGGCCCGTGCCACCACGGCGCCGAAGAGCGGTCCCACTTCCGGTGAGGTGATGAAATCGCCCCGTCGACCGGCACGACCTCCGGCGTTGTAAAAACCCGCGGGCCCGTACAGGGCCATGTCCATGAACGCGTCGAAGGGAATCGCTCCCCCACCGGACGCGATCGTCCGGGCGATGTGGTCAGCCGCCGAAGGCACCGGTGAGGTCGACCAGGTCGCCGAAGCGCATGATCGTTCCCGGCAGGATGCCGAACAGCAGCGTGCCGGCGACCGTGATGGTCATGGCCGCCACCAACGAACTGGGAGTGCGCACCGCCGTGGTCTCGCCGTTGGGGGCCGGCTTCATCCAGATCTCGCGCATGATGCTGCCGTAGTAACCGAAGGCCACCACCGAGTTGATCGCCCCGATGACCGCGATCGCGTAGGCCCAACCGTTGCCGGCCTCGAGCACGGCGCGGAACGCGCTGAACTTGGCGATCCAACCGCCGAGCGGAGGAATGCCCGCCAAGGACGCGAGGAAGATCGTCATCAGCACGCCCAGTCCCGGCGCATAGGAGAACAGACCGCCGAAACTGCTGATCTCGCCACTGCGCGTCGTGCGCGAAGCCGCGATGACGACGGCGAACATGCCGAGGTTCATGGCGGCGTACACCAACAAGTAGACGACGACGGATTGCAGCGCCGGACCGGCCGCGTCGCCGGTGCCCGCCACGGCCAACGGCATCAGGATGAACCCGCCCTGACTGATGCTCGAGTAGGCGAGCATGCGGACGATGTTCGTCTGACGGAGGGCGAGCAGGTTGCCGTAGGTCATCGTGAGTGCGGCGAGCACCCACAAGAACGGCTGCCACACGTCCTTGGCCTGCGGGAAACCCACGTAGATCAAGGTGACCAGAGCGACGAAACCCGCCGCCTTGCTGGCCACCGACAAGAAGGCGGTCACCGGGGTCGGCGCACCTTCGTTGGTGTCGGGGGCCCACGAGTGGACGGGAACGGCCGACACCTTGAAGGCGAATCCGATGATCACGAAGGTGATGGCCAGGGCCTCCACCCCACCGAACTGCCCCTCGACGGTGAGCTTCGTACCGATCTCGGAGAGCAACGTGCTGCCCGTGACCCCGTACAACAGGCTCATGCCGTACAACATCACGGCCGACGCGAAGACCCCGAGGAGGTAGTACTTCACGCCGGCTTCGTTGCTCTTGCGGTCGCGCTTGCGCCAGGCCGCGAGCATGTAGGCCGGGATGCTGAGGAACTCGAGGGCCACGAAGATGCTGACCAGGTCGCGGCTGGAGGCCATCATGACCATGCCGGTGACCGAAGTGAGCATCAAGGTGAAGTATTCACCTTGGTAGTAGTCGCCCTCCTCGACGTGGTTCTGCGACATCAGCACCACGACGTAGCCGGCGATCAAGAACAACGCTTTGAGCGTCAGCGAGAACTCGTCGACCACGTACCGGCCGTCGAAAAGCGATCGGGTGTCGACGTCGCTGACGGCCAAGGTGAGGATCGGGAGCATCGCACCGAGCATCACGAAGCCGGTGAGGGTGGCCGTGATCCATTTGCGGGTCTCGCTGGTGAACAGGTCGACCAGGATGACCAGACAGATGCCACCGGCGAGAACGATCTCGGGCGCGATCGCGTGATAGTCGACCGAAGGCGACTGCCACGGCATCTGAGCGAGGATCGAGGACAGCACGGATCAGCCTCCGAAGGCCTTCAGCGCCACTTGAACGGCGGGGTCGATGACCTTGAACATCAGCTGCGGGTACACGCCGAACACCACGATGGCGATCAAGAAGGGCGTCCACGCCACCCACTCGTACACGTTCACGTCGTGCAGGTCGTCGCCGTGTCCGTCGCCGTGTCCGTGATCGTGCCCGTGATCGTTTCCGGCGAACTCGGGCTTGGGTTCACCGAACGCGGTGCGCTGGAAGAGCCACAACAGGTAGGCCGCGGCGAACACCGTGCCGAGAGCGGCGATGATCATGAACGTGCGGAAGGTCTCCTCGGGCAACCCGACGGCCGGGGAGTACGCCGACAGGATCGCCGGGAACTCACCCCAGAACCCGGCCAGACCGGGCAGACCGAGCGAGGCCATGGCGCAGAAACCGAGGATCCAACCCAACCGGGGCATCTGCTTGAGCATGCCGCCGAGTCGGGCGATCTCGAGGGTGTGATACCGCTCCTTCACGCTGCCGGCGATGAAGAAGAGCATGCCGGTGATGAGACCGTGGGCGACCATGCCGAAGATGGCGGCGTTGAAGCCCATCGGGGTGAGCGTCGAGATACCGAGCATCACGAAACCCATGTGCGCCACCGACGAGAACGCGATGAGGCGCTTCATGTCGGTCTGGGCCAGACAGCCGAGCGCGCCGTAGATGATGCCGATGACGGCGAGCAGGCCGATCCACGGTGCCCACTCCTTGGCGGCCTCGGGCAGGATCGGGATTGCGATGCGCACGAACCCGTAGGTGCCCAACTTCAGCAGGATCGCGGCCAGGATGACCGAACCCTGGGTGGGGGCCTGAGTGTGCGCGTCGGGCAACCAGGTGTGGAAGGGGAACATCGGCACCTTCACCGCGAAACCGACGAACATGCCGGCGAAGATCCAGATCTGGGCCGAACGGCCGAGCAGTCCGCCGTACTCCGCCAGTTGCGGGATCGAGAACGAGGCCTCGACTCCCTCGGGAAGGGCACCACGCACCTTGAAGAACAGCGCGATGAAGGCCACGAGCATCAGCGCCGAGCCGAACATGGTGTAGAGGAAGAACTTCAGCGACGCGTACTGCCGCTGTTCGCCACCCCAGACACCGATCATGAAGTACATGGGGAGCAACACCACTTCGAAGAACACGAAGAACAGGATCAGGTCCTGGGCGACGAAGGTTCCGGCCATTCCCGTCTGCAGGATGAGCATGAGGATGAGGAACGCCTTCGGGTTGCCCGGCGACGGAATGTGGTTCCAGGAATAGATCATCACCAGAACGGTCACGACCATCGAGAGGAAGTAGAGCGGCAGACTCATGCCGTCGAGGCCGATCGTGTAGTTGCTGGAGATCACCTTGATCCACTCCGCGTCGGCGAAGAACTGCAACTTGTCGGCCTGACCGAAGTCGAACTGGGTCAACGTGTAGACACCCACACCCAAGGTCGCGATCGCGGCGACGAGGGCCACGAGCTTGTGCGTCTCCTCGTCGGACTTGGGGATGAACAGCATCACGAGCACGCCGACGAGCGGCAGGAACGTGCCTACGCTGAGCACCCAGTTTTGATCACGGAGTACATCCATGCCGTGTTTCTCCTCAGGTGTTGATGATGACTAGGACGAGAGCGCCGATGGCCGCCGCGGCGAACAACAACGCTCCGTATTGGTTGACCTTGCCGGACTGAACCGGGCGCAACGCTCCGCCCGTGCCCCGGGCCGCGGCGCCCGATCCGTTCACCGCTCCGTCGACGACGCGCTGGTCGATGTTGCGGTAGACCCAACCGGCGACGCGGCGCGACACCTTGCCGGCCGAGTTGACGACGCCGTCGAGCACGTTCTGGTTGAACCAGTACGCGGCGCGCGAGATGGGGTACGCGACGGCGCGCACGATGACCTTCTCGTAGAGGGCGTCGAGGTAGTACTTGTTCCACAACACCTTGTACCCACCGCGCAACACCTTGCTCCGCTCGGTGAGACCCACCAGACGGCGGTTGCGGCGAGCGTAGAACTGCACGCAGAACAACCAACTCGATACCAGACCAAAGGCCACGATCACGAGAGAGAGGCCCGCCTTCGACCACTTGAACTCGGCGTGACTGACGGTCGGGAAGTAGCACACCATGCCCTCTTCGGGCGCCACCACGGCACAGCCCTCTTCCTTGGCACCCTCCTCGGCCGCGGGCACGACGATGGCCTCACCGGGTCCACTCGCCATTGCACCTTCGGACACGACGTACTCGCTGCTCGGCTCGACGTACTTCTTGAACCGCTCCCAGTTCTCGCCGAAGGGGGTCGCGTTGGCCAGACCGGCCACCAACGCCAGCGCCGCCAGGATCATCAACGGAACGGTGATGAGCTTCGGACTCTCGTGCGGACCGTGCGAGCCGTGCGAGCCGTGCGCATCGTGATCGTCGTGAACCGCGGGCGCATCGTGGTCGTCGTGAGCGGCATGGGCGTCGTGTTCGTCATGGTGTTCGCCGGCCGCCGCACCGCGGGCTTCACCGAAGAAGGTGAGGTACGTGGCGCGGGTCATGTAGGCGGCGGTCAGGAACGCGCCCGACAGGCCCACGATCATGAAGGCGTTGTAACCGTTGTGGCCGACGTTGTCGATGATCTCGTCCTTCGAGAAGAAACCAGCCAAGGGGAACACGCCCGCCAGGGCCAAGGTGGAGATGATCCATGTGGTGGCGGTGATGGGCATCTTCTTGGCCAGACCGCCCATGTCCTTCTTCATGTCGAACGAATGATGCGAACCCGAATGGCTCACCGAACCCGCCGACAGGAAGAGGCAGGCCTTGAAGAACGCGTGGGTGAAGATGTGGAAGACGGCCGGTAGCCAGGCTCCGGCGCCGAGGCCCATCATCATGTACCCCAACTGCGAC
>JBJTFY010000096.1:0-11356 GCA_046093625.1 Actinomycetota bacterium | reverse complement strand
GACCTGGACTACAACGCCACCACGGGTCAGGGTGTGGTGTTGGTGGCCTCGGGCGCCAGCAACATCCGGGGCGCCAGTGGCGGGGGCGCGGACATCGACCTCTTCAGCGTGCCCTTCACGGCGTCCTCGTCGTCCTTTTCGGCGCTCTCCCCGACGCGCGTCTTCGACACTCGTCAGAACATCGGCGGTGTGGGAACCACCAAGATCGGCGACGGTGTCGGTGGCGGCACGCCACTGGAGTTCACGGTGCTCAACAAAGCCGGGCTACCCGCCTCGGTTTCCTCCATCGGGGCGGTGTCGTTGAACGTGACGGTGGTCGACGGCCAGGTCGGTGATGAGGGTGGTTTCGTGACGGTGTATCCGTGCGGGACGCGACCCGACGTGTCGAACCTGAACTTCACCAACGGTCAGACGGTGCCCAACGCGGTGATCACTCCGGTGAGCGCGCAGGGCAAGGTGTGCTTCTACGTGTACGGCCGGGCGCACCTGATCGCCGACGTGAACGGGTACTTCGGGACCTCGGGCTTCAACAGCGTGTCCCCGGCGCGTCAGTTCGACACTCGTCAGAACATCGGCGGTGTGGGAACCACCAAGATCGGTGACGGTGTCGGTGGCGGCACGCCACTGGAGTTCACGGTGGTGGGCAAGAACAACGTGCCGGCCACGGGTGTCGGGGCGGTGTCGTTGAACGTGACGGTGGTCGACGGCCAGGTCGGTGACGAGGGTGGTTTCGTGACGGTGTATCCGTGCGGGACGCGACCCGACGTGTCGAACCTGAACTTCACCAACGGTCAGACGGTGCCGAACGCGGTCATCGCGCCGGTGAGCGCGCAGGGCAAGGTGTGCTTCTACGTGTACGGCCGGGCACACCTGATCGCCGACGTCAACGGGTACTTCGGCCAGTAAACGTTTCACGAACCATTCGGGAGGGGGTGCTCTTCGGGCCGACCGAGGGGCACCCCCTCTTGGCATTCACGGGTACGGTTGGGCCATGACGGATCTGCGCATCGGCGTGATCGGCACCGGGATGATGGGGTGCGAACACATCCGCAACGTGAACGCCTTGCCCGGTGCGGTCGTCACCGTGGTGAGCGATCCGAACGAGATTCCCCTCGGATGGGCCCGCGACAACCTGGGCGAGCGCGCGTCCGAGGTGACGTTCCTGCGCGATCACCGTGACCTGCTGTCGTCGGGAGCGGTCGATGCGGTGATCGTCGCGTCACCGAACCACACCCACTTCGACGTGTTGGGCGACGTGTTGTCGACCGATGTTCCGGTGCTCGTGGAGAAACCGATGTGCACGACCGTCGACGACTGTCGACGCGTCGTCGAGCTCACTGGTCGTCGCACGGCGCTCACCTGGGTCGGACTCGAGTACCGCTACATGGCGCCCGTCGCGGCGCTGTTGCAGGTCGTCCGCTCCGGCGAGTTGGGTGACCTGCGGATGTTGGCCATTCGCGAGCACCGCTTCCCGTTCCTCGTGAAAGTGGACAACTGGAACCGATTCACCCGCAACACCGGGGGCACGCTGGTGGAGAAGTGCTGTCACTTCTTCGATCTGATGAACCTCGTGATCGGTTCCCGCCCGACACGGGTGTACGCCAGCGGGGGGCAGGACGTGAACCATCTCGACGAGGTGTACGGCGGTGAACGCTGTGACATCCTCGACAACGCCTACGTGATCGTCGACTACGACAACGGCGTTCGGGCCAGCCTCGATCTGTGCATGTTCGCCGAGGGGGGGCGCAACGAACAGGAAATCGTCGCGGTGGGTTCGGCCGGCAAGGCCGAGACGGCCCTGCCCGGCGACGGTGTCGTGCACGTGGGATCACGGGCCGATCGATCGGTGCGCACGGTCAGGGCGGAGATGGATCCGTCGGTGGCCCACACCGGCTTTCACTTCGGGGCGAGTTACGTGGAGGTGGCGCGCTTTTGTGACGCGGTTCGCGACGGCACGCCGGCCGAGGTGAGCGTCGACGACGGCTTGTGGAGTGTGGCCGTGGGAGCCGCCGCTCATCGAAGCATCGACGAGGGGCGCCCGGTGACGATGAGCGAGTTGGGCCTCGGCTGAGCCGGTCGGACGCGGTCAGTTCTCGGTGATCGTGATCGACACGATCTCGATGGCGGACTTCGGTGGCACGCCGTTAGCGCCGGGGTCGTCGTTACCGGCCAGATCCATGTCGCTCACCGTGGTGTCGAGGCCGTCGGTGACTTGTCCGAAGAGCGTGTAGTTCGGATCGAGGGAGACACCCTGGTCCCCGGTGATCACGAAGAACTGACTGCCGTTGGTGTTCGGGCCGGAGTTGGCCATGGCCAGCGAGCCGATCTTGTACTCGCCCGCGGCGGGCAATTCATCGGCGAAGGTGTAGCCGGGACCACCCGAGCCGCTGGCCGTGGGGTCACCGCACTGCACCATGAATCCCGGGATGGCGCGGTGACAGGTGGTTCCGTCGAAGTACTTCGACCGTGCCAGGTTGACGAAGTTGTTCACGGTCCTGGGGGCCTTGGCCGGGTCGAGCACCGCGGTGTACTGACCGAAGTTGGTGGTCACCGTGGCGGTGTAGGTCTTGGTGGGGTCGATGCAGAGTTCGAACGAGTCGGAGAACTCGCGCACCGGTTCGGCGGTGCCCTCGGCGGGGGCGCACGGGGTGGAGCCGTAGGTGAAGTCGCCCGTCGTGGTGTCGGCTGCGTCGTCTTTCTTCGTGAGAGCGGCGATACCGAAGAAGAGCCCCACGATCACGATCACCGCGACGATGACACGGACCGCGGTGCGGGTGGACTTGCGTCTCCGGGCGGCCTGCACCTGCAGTTCGCGGCCCATCTGACGGTTCTGCTTCTTGCGTTCGCGTTTGGCGGTTCCCACGAGACGGAAAGGCTAGCCGTGCTCCACCGCCGATGCCCAGCGACGGGTAGCCTCAGATGCTCGTGGCCCTGATTGTTCAGAAATTCGGCGGCACCTCGGTGGCCGATCCCGAGCGCATTCGTGCCGTCGCCGAGCATGTGGCGTTCACCAAGCGCCACGGTCACGACGTGGTGGTGGTCGTCTCGGCCATGGGCAAGTCGACCGACAACCTCATCAAGTTGGCCAACGACGTGTCCTCCACCCAGCCGGCCCGTGAGATGGACATGCTGCTGACCACCGGCGAGCGCATCTCGATGGCGCTCGTGTGCATGGCGCTCGCCGATCTGGGTATCGAAGCCATGAGTTTCACCGGCAGCCAGGTGGGCATCATCACCGACACCGTGCACACCAAGGCCAAGATCATCGAAGTGAAGGGCGACCGGGCCCGCGAGGCGCTGGCGCAGGGCAAGGTGTGCGTGGTCGCCGGGTTCCAGGGCGTCAGCACCGAGCGCGAGATCACGACGCTCGGCCGCGGTGGCTCCGACACCACCGCCGTGGCGCTCGCCGCGGCCTTGAACGCCGACAGTTGCGAGATCTACACCGACGTCACCGGGGTCTTCAGCGCCGACCCGCGCATCGTGCCGCAGGCCCGCAAGCTGCAACACATCAACTTCGACGAGATGCTCGAGATGGCCGGCGCCGGCAGCAAGGTTCTCGCGCTGCGCTCGGTCGAGTTCGCCCGCAACCACAACGTCCCCATCCAGGTCCGGTCCAGCTTCACGTGGGAACCGGGCACCTGGGTCACCAGTCAGGAGCCTTCCATGGAAGATCCCATCATCTCCGGTGTCGTCACCGACGTGAGCGAGGCCAAGGTCACCGTGCGCAAGGTGCCCGACCGGCCGGGCGTGTCGGCCGGGCTCTTCGAGCCCCTCGCGCAGTCGAACGTCAACGTCGACATGATCGTGCAGAACACCTCCGAGGACGGGACCACCGACATCAGTTTCACCGTGCCCAAGGCCGACATGAAGGTGGCCCAGTCGATCGTCGACCAGGTGGCAAAGCAGATCGGTGCGGCCGGCGTCGTCAACGACGACGCGATCGCCAAGATCTCGTTGGTCGGTGCCGGGATGAAGACGAGCCCGGGCCTCGCCGCCAAGATGTTCCGCACCCTCGCCGACAACAACGTGAACATCCAGATGATCTCCACCTCGACCATTCGCATCTCGGTGGTGGTGGCGGCGTCCGATCTCGAGCGCGCCGCTCGTTCCCTGCACACCGCGTTCGGTCTCGACAGCGGCCAGTCGTACAGCGCGCCTCTTCCCGAGCGGAAGTAATTCGTGTCGCGACTCCGCCGCCGTCAACACCTGCCGTGGAACACGGCCGGGCGCGCGGCCGAGGGTCGAGGTGACGGTGACAGCGTGGTTCGCGACACCGGTTGGGTGTTCAACAACGCGACCGGTGGAGAGTTGACGCTGGCCGACTTCGTGAATTCGGGCGAGCACGAGGTGGGTGCCTACCTCGAATACTTCGGGTTCGAGCGTTCGGTCCTCGAGCAGCAGTCGTTGGTCGAGATCGGTTCGGGCATCGGGCGAATGACGGCGGGGTTCACGCGCCGATTCCGGTCGGTGGTGGCGGCCGACCTCGACGCGGCGTTTCTCGAGCGGTGTCGTGAAACGGTGTCGCGCTTCGGTGTGCCGGAACGTCTGTCGACGTCGCACGTCGCGGATGGTCGCACGCTGTCGTTGCCCGACGCGTCGGCCGACATGGTGTTCAGTTACATCACGCTGCAGCACTGCGAGCGGGTGGACGCCTTGGCCCTCACGAGCGAGGCCCTTCGGGTGGTGAAGCCCGGCGGGGTGGTGGTTCTGAACTACCGCACGTGGATCCCGGATGACGTGTTGCTGTACCCGGCGGGAGTGGTGGTGCGGGCTCTGTGGCGCGTGCCCACCCTGGGCCCGTGGTTGGCGCGGCAGCGGTGGTCGACCCGGCTCGGTTGGCAGGCGAATCGACTCGCTCCCCGGTACGTGTTCGAACATCTGGCGCGCGAGGGCGTGCAGTTACAGGACGCGACCGTGTGGTTGAAGAACGAGCGTCGACTGAGCGGGGTGGACTCGGTACCCGTGCGCACCTTCATCGGAGTCGACCGCAGCCATTGGTGGCTAATTGCCCGTCGGGCATCCTGAGCCCGCCGTTAGCCTGCGGAGCCATGCGTATCGGAGTAGTAGGTGCAACGGGACAGGTCGGCGGCGTCATGCGCACGCTTTTGGCCGAGCGGAACTTCCCGATCGATGAGATCCGTTTCTTCGCCTCGGCGCGGTCGGCCGGAAGCACGTTGCCGTGGAACGGCGGAACCATCACCGTCGAGGATGCCGAGACGGCCGATCCGAGCGGCCTCGACATCGCGCTGTTCTCGTCGGGCGCGTCGTCGAGCCGGGTGTTGGCGCCCCGTTTCGCAGCGGCCGGTGTGACCGTGATCGACAACTCGTCGGCGTGGCGCATGGACCCCGAGGTGCCGTTGGTGGTGAGCGAGGTGAACCCCGGCGAGATCCGCAAGGCGACCAAGGGAATCATCGCCAACCCGAACTGCACCACCATGGCGGCCATGCCGGTGTTGAAGCCCTTGCACGACGAGGCGGGCCTGCTGCGGTTGATCGTGAGCACGTACCAAGCGGTGTCGGGTGGCGGACTGGCCGGTGTGGACGAACTCGACAAGCAGGCGCGCGAGGTGACCGACCGTGCGCGCGACCTGACCTACGACGGCGAGGCGGTGAGTTTCCCGACGCCCACCAAGTTCGCCAAGAACATCGCGTTCAACGTGTTGCCGTACGCCGGCAAGTACGTGGAGGACGATTCGTTCGAGACCGACGAGGAACAGAAACTTCGCAACGAGAGTCGCAAGATCCTGTCGATCCCGGATCTACGGGTGTCGGGAACGTGCGTGCGGGTGCCGGTGTACACCGGTCACTCGTTGAGCATCAACGCCGAGTTCGCCGAGCCCATCTCGGTGGCGCGGGCCACCGAACTGTTGCGTGGAGCGCCCGGAGTGGTGGTGTCGGACGTACCCACACCGCTGGAGGCCGCGGGCAAGGATCCCAGCTACGTGGGACGCATTCGCCAGGACACCTCGCTCGACGACGGGCGTGGTCTGGTGATGTTCGTGAGCAACGACAACCTGCGCAAGGGCGCGGCGCTGAACGCCGTGCAGATCGCCGAACTCTTCCTGTAACCCCCCCGCGCCGCGTTCTCGGTCGGAAAAGTGACGGTTTTCGACCGTCTACATGACCGAGATCGGGTCAGCATCCGCAGGGTAGGGACGAGCACACGGGGCAGCCGCTCGCATAACGGGCGGCCGCATCCTCGAGGCTGATGCCCATCTGGTTGGCGAGTGACGCCACCCAGGCGATGACGTCGCCGAACTCGTGCAGTTGTTGTTCGCGCGTGCCTTTTCGTACCGCCTGGGCCAACTCGCCGATCTCCTCGGCCAGCCACGCCACCGTGGACGGCACTCCCCGTTCGCGATCCTTCTCGCCGAAGGTGCGTTGGATGACGTCCTGAAATTCGGCGATGTCCATGGGTCTACCGTAGATGGAGCGATCCGGAACAAGGAGTCAAGAGCTGTCTTGGGAAGCCTTGAAGCCGGCGCAGAACCATCCAATGGTCAATTCGAAAACCTTCAGCATGAGTTGAAAATGGTTCGAATTACTCTCAGAAAACGTCGGATCCTCCTGTGATCACCTTCTCTAAGTGGTCAGCAGTCGCCGCCAAAACTGACAGCGGTGCAACGAACTCCATCGGATCGAGATTCGTAGTCGGAAAGCCTTCTTGAAGAACAATCCCCGTGAATCCATTGAGGGTATAGGTCGCTACTCCTCCACAGAAGTATCGGCTTGCAGCACGTGCGACGGCCTCCAATCGAGCGGGGGAAGACTCCGCGACAATCACCGAGATAACCACCCAATGGCTGCCGACTCCCGACCTACGCTCGGTGATGAATGCACGATGTGAACGGCCATCGTCGAATCCGATTTCGACTTGCATTACGGATCCCTGTTCGGCGACAACGGTCACTCCGGGTATTCCTCGCGCAAACGATTTAATATCTCTCCAGGTTGCCATATTTTTCTCCTTACGATTCAGAAGGTTCTGCAGACTGTCGCGCAACTATTGATACTTAGAGTGACCTGAAACCCGATTTGTACTTTCTTAATGGCCTTAGGGCTACAAGGTCCTAGAGGATGTCCTTGCCTGTTAGCGCTTTTTCCAAGAGATCCGCTGTGGCAACGATTGTGTTGAGCGGCTCGAAAATCTCGTTTACATCAACGTCGTTGATTCTGAAACTGTCTTGCAAGGTGATCCATGCTCCAGAGTCGCCTGCCTGAACTGCGATGCCCCCACAATGGAACCCTCCCGCAAGTTCAGCGGCTTTCTGGAGCCGGGTTGGTGTGAACTCCGCGACAAGTGAGATGAGTTTGGCCCACTCTCCGCCAAAAACATCTGTTTCACCCGCGTACAACAACGTGATTTTATGAGTTCGACCGTCTTCAAACCGAAAAGTCATTCCAAGAGAGTTTGGAGTTTCGTGAACTATTGAAAAGTTCGCCTTCACGTACTTTTTGACTTCGCTCCAAGTTGCCATTGGTCTGCCTTTCGTCTCCGAGAAAGCAGACTAACGCAGAATTGAGAGGGTTGGGCAACAGGTATTCGGCATAAATCGGCTTTCAGTGTGGACCTATGGCGGGGGCCTGAATGGGACATATCACAGGTATCTGAAGGCTTCGGACGCTCGATGGGTCCGATTAGAGCCGCGTCGCTGAGCGCGAATGTTTCACACTTTGTCAGGCAATGCAGCTCCTAGCGCCATCTATTACCAAGCATCGCAAAGATGAATGGAGCACATAGGTTGCTTGAAATCTGTTCTCCGCGTCAACAAGGTTGGTTCGGGGCGGACTGTTCGTGGACAGTCACTTCAAGCCGGTGCGCCATACCTTGAGGAGGGTTCTGCCTCGGTACCGCTTTGGAAATCATGGAGTTCAGACCACGGGGGTCCTCGGAAAATCAGACGTCCCCCGCCGCAGCGGGGGACGAATGGTCGGGGTGAGAGGATTTGAACCTCCGGCCTCCACGTCCCGAACGTGGCGCGCTAGCCAAACTGCGCTACACCCCGCGGTGCAGACCTAAAGGCTACAGGGCGGGGGTTTCTGATACCACCCAGTGAAACAGAAGACCAGTCAGGGGCAGTTGCGCGATAGTCATGTTCGCCCGGGGGACATTCCCGGACAATTGTTTTGAGAAGTCTGGTCGGCCCTTATGTACAGCGACTCCCGGTCATGACTACCAAAGGCAGTGCGGGAGTCGTAAGCGGCGATTGCCCAACCACCTTCAATCATGGCGAGTCCGATATCTCTGCCATTGACCTCGACGTATCTGAGTAGTCGAGGATCTTTCATCTGATCCCGATTGGTCTGCGCTCCCGAAACCAGTTGAACTTTCGAACCCTTAATTAAGAGTGCCAGTGCACCAGTTGCCGCTTCGTAGCCGCATTCACCACTCTCCGGGGTATCAATGCCAATTAGACGCACACGCTCAACATGGCCGAGGGTGCTCCGCACGTCGATGGTGTCGCCATCTACGTACCTCTCAACCGTCCACCCTGATGTGGTGCCCGCACCCCAGTCGTTAGCACTATCGCTGCAACCTGTAATCAGGAGAAAAATACCTACCGTAAAGTCCCGAAGTTTGAGTTTGCGATTTGATTGAAAGATCGCGCCTGTCACGACCCAAAATCTAACCTCACGTTTTCGAACAGCCTGCAAAGAAACCTAGACGCAGAAGATGATTGGTCGCGTCGCTGAAGAATGTGGCTAGAGGGACGCCCTGAGAAGATTTTCTTGGGATAGCAAAGGACCGTGTTGACCTACTACCAAATCATTGAAGCATTGGCCGACATCCGAGAGTCAAGCGGTCGCCGGTTGCGTTTCGGCCGCGACCTCGGGCTCGTCCACCGAGGGCAGACCCTCGGCGAAGCAACCGCCTCCGGCCACGGCCCGCGCCGCCCGACGCAGACGCAACGCGTCGAGGGGCTTGATCAGCCATCCGTCGGCCCCGCTTCGACGCGCCATGTGAATATCGGCCTCGCGGTCGAGCAACATCAGGATCGGCACGTGGGGCAACGTGCCGCCACTTTCGTCGAGGCGCAGGTCCATGGTGACCGCGATGCCACCCATGGTGCCGATCTGCAGGTCGAGGACCACCAGATCCGGGGTGCGACGCTTGATGATGCCGGCCACGGCGCGTCCGTCGCGGCAATGGGTGAAGGTGGTGTCGGGTCCGCCGAGAGCGGCGACGACCTCGTCGACCAACCAATCGGCATCGGTAGCGAGAATCACGTGCACGGTGGGAACGCTACCTTCCGTGGTGGTCGGGGGGCGAACAGCGAGGGAACTCAGCCCACGATTTCGTGACCGAGTGCGTCGATGGAGGCCAAGTCGTGCACGTCGGTCGCCCGTTGGTGGACGCGCGCGACGGCCGCCCCCGACACCCGGGTCACGAGCGGTGCGATCACCGCCTTCTCGGCCTCGGCGATGCGCCGCAGATGGGCCAGATTCTTTTGCAACAGGGCGTCGGTGGGGTCGGTGGCCTTACGAGCCGCGGTCTCGGCCGTCGACGCGGCTCCCTTTCCGAACGACGGTTGCAGACGATTCACCACGAGTCCGGCCACGCGCACGTTGCGCGCCTCGAGACGCCCGACGAAGTACACGGCTTCACCGACCGTGTCGCGTCGGGCGGAGCTCACGACGACGTAACGACAGTCCGACGACTTCAACAGATCCTGTACGGCCGCGGCCCGACGCACGAACCCGGGTTCGATGCCCTCGAACGCCTGGAAGAAGTCGATCGCGTCGGCCAGAACGTCGGCGCCGATCACCCGTCCGATCGTGCGCAGGATCGGTTGGGCGGCCAGGTTGAGGACCTTCAATCCGCCCCGGGCGGGGGCCACCATCCAGCGGTAGACGCGGTGATCGAGGAAGTTCATCAACTTCTGTGGCGCTTCGAGAAAGTCGAGCGCCTCACGTGTCGGCGGGGTGTCCACCACGACCAAGTCGAATCGATCGTCGTTGGTCAGTTGGTAGAGCTTCTCGGCCGCCATGTATTCCTGACTGCCCGAGAGCTTGCTCGCGATGTTGACGTAGAACGAGTTGCCGAGGATCCGTCGAGCCTGCGCTTCGTCGCGCGACTGGGTGCGGATCACGTCGTCGAAGGTGGTCCGCGCGTCGAGCATCATCGCCCACAATCGGGTGCCGTCGGTCGCGGTGACCGGGGTGGGTTCGTTCGACAGAGCCCCGATGCCGAGGGCGTCGGCCAAACGTTTGGCGGGATCGATGGTGATCAGCACCACCCGACGTCCCCGCCGCGCGGCAGCGAGAGCGAGGGCGGCCGCGGTCGTGGTCTTGCCCACTCCGCCCGAGCCGCAGCACACCACCACCTTGGAGTCGTCGAGCAAGGTGGCGAACGAACGGCTCACGACTTGCCCCGCTTCCGGGTCGCACGTGGCTCGGCACCGCGGGCGATGTCGGCGAGGCGCACGATGTCGTCGGCGTCGAGATCGGCGGTGGCGAGGTGGGGAAGCGTCACGATCTCGCCGAACCCCTCGAGGCGGGCGATGGCCTCGGTGTGCAGTCGACTGCGTTCGGCGCGGTAACGGGCGGCATCGCCCAACTCGCCCGCGGGAGCGTGCCCGTCGGCCACCAGTCGCTCGACATCGGGGGCCAGATCGACGTTGTTCACGACGACCGTGGCGAAGTGAACGCCGACCGATTCGCGCAACGTCGCGGTGGTCTCGAGCAGTTCGTTCACCGGTGTGGTTTCGGGCAGCGTCACCATCAGGACCCGACACTTGTCGGGGTCGCTCAGCATCTGCTGCACCTCGATCGCCTGCGATCTGATCGGACCGCCGCGGATGGTGGTGGCCATCGCCCCGGGCGACTGCAGGAAACTCAGTGCGTGACCGGCGGCAGGTGCATCGACGACGATGAGGTCGTACCCACCGTCCGTCGTGGGCAGACCGACCAGATGTTTGATCTTTCCCAGCACCAACAAGTCGTCGATCCCGGGAGCCGCGCTCGACACCACGCCGACCACACCGGTGGAGACCAGCCGTTTGGCCAGTCGGGCCAGGCCCTGGGTCGCCAGGTAGTCCTGCAGCGCCTCGCTCGCCGTGATGGTGCGCAGGTGGATGCTCCCGGTGCCGTCGGGACCGAGCCCACTGTGAATGGTGGTTCCCTCGTAGGTCGACCCGTCGGCGACCGAGCCACCGAGCAACACGGCGAGGCCGGTGCGCGAGTCAAGGGTCACAACCAGCACCCGTTGTCCGCTGTCGGCTGAGGCGCGCGCCACCACGGCGGTTACCGTTGTCTTGCCGACACCCCCCTTGCCGGCCACCACGAGCAACCGCGAACTGGTGAATGTTCGGCTCGGACTTGCGTTCTTCGGAGGCACTCGTGCGCAGACTAGCGA
>JBJTFY010000095.1:0-2908 GCA_046093625.1 Actinomycetota bacterium | reverse complement strand
GGCGGGTACTGGTTCTGGCCGGACTCGATCGCCGCGATCGCCGCGTCGAGCACCGCACGCGGACCGTCGTAATCCGGGAAACCTTGACCGAGGTTGAGTGCGCCGGTCTCGTTCGCCAACGCGGTCATCTCGGCGAAGATGGTCGACCCGAACCCCCGCAACCGACTGGTGAGATGCGATTCCCTCACGTCGACCATGGGCCCAAGGCTAGGCGAGTTCGGATTCGACGGCGTCGAGCAATCCACTGGCACCGAACCGGAAGGTGTCGGCGGTGGCCCAATCGGGACCCATGATGCGGTCGGCCAGGTCGAGGTAGACCCGGGCGTCCGCGACGGTGCGGATACCTCCCGACGGTTTGACGCCCACGCGACGATCGACTCTCGGCGTCGCGCGTAACACCCGCAACATGGTCTCCACCGCCTCGGGTGTCGCCGACACCTCGGTCTTGCCGGTCGACGTCTTGATGTAATCAGCTCCCGATGCGATGCACAGAGCCGCGGCGTGCTCGATCGCCTCGATGCTTCCCAACTCCCCCGTCTCGAGGATGGTCTTGAGGAGCACCGTGGGCGGCACAGACTGCTTCACCTTGGCGACCATCTGCACGACCGCGTGGTCGCCCGACGATCCGTTACCGAGCTCGCGGTACGGGATCACGAGATCGATCTCGTCCGCTCCGTCGCGTGCGCACGAAACCGCCGCCGCCAGCACGTCCACGACAGCGTCGGTTCCGTGGGGGAAGTTCACCACGGTCGCGACCTTCACGGGCGTCCCCCGCAACTCCTCGACCGCGGTGACCACGAACCGCGGCCAGACGCACACCGCGGCCACCGACCCGTGACGTCCGTGCGCTCGACGGCACAGCGCCACGACGTCGTCGCGATCACAGTCGTCCGCGAGATTCGTGAGATCGATGAGCCCGAGTATGCGACCGGCGACGGACGCCGTCATGAGACGAAGCCGCTCAGATTCTCCGGACCGAACGACGTCGGGAGCAGTTGCTCCATGGTGAACACGGCGCGCACGCCGTCGGGGCCACAGGCGTAGATCGGGGTGTCCATGTCGGCGAATTCACGCACGCGCTGACGGCACCCTCCGCAACAGGTGCCCACCTCGGTGCTGTCGCAGATCGTGAGCAACACGGCGATGCGGGTCTCACCGGCCGCCACCATGGCCGCGATGGCCCCGGCCTCGGCACAACTACCGACGGGATACGCGGCGTTCTCCACGTTGCATCCCGCGTGGATGCGTCCGGACGGAGTGAGAATCGCGGCCCCGACCGGGAAGTGCGAGTACGGGGCGTAGGCGTTGCGCTGCACCGCTCGAGCGGCCTCGAACAATTCGTCGACTCGATGTGCGGCCGGAAATTCGTCGGTTTTCGTCATCTTCGTCACTTCCGCGTCACTCTGCCGTCACCTTAGGCGACCCGAACGCCCACCGGAGCCTCCGCTGTGCCAGCATGGCGCGTGCGCCGAAGTCTGCTCAGCATCTGGAGTTGGTTCGCCCTCGGGGTGATCGTCATCCTGTGGACACCACTCGTGGCCCTCGTGAGGGTGGTCACCGCTCCCTTCGACAAGGGGCGTTACGCGACCGGCTACGTGTTCCGCCGTTTGTGCGTGGTGCACCAGGTGTTGAACCCCATGTGGCGTTTCCGTACCAGCGGACATCTGCCCTCCGACAAGCGCCGTCCCTACGTGATGGTGTCGAACCACGAGAGTTTCGTCGACATGCTCCTCATCAGTCATCTGAAGATCGAGATGAAGTGGCTGAGCAAGAAATCCATCTTCAACATCCCTCTGGTGGGTTGGATGATGAAGATGTCGGGCGACATCTCGCTCGTGCGCGGTGATCGCAACAGCGGCTCGGCCGCGTTGGCCGTGTGCAAGTCGTGGCTCGACCGCAAGATGTCGGTGATGATCTTCCCCGAGGGAACCCGCAGTGCCGATGGCGAGATGCGCGACTTCAAGGACGGCGCCTTCCGCTTGGCGATCGAGACCGGCACCCCGATCCTGCCGCTCGCCGTCCACGGCACACGCTCCGCACTGCGAAAGCACGACTGGCGACTCGGTGACTCGAACGCCGAGGTGCGCGTGCTCGATCCGATCGAGACCACCGGCATGACCGAGGCCGATATCCCGGTCCTGCGCGACCGCGTGCGCGGGTTGATCGCGAACGAGATCAGCGCGATGCGCGCCGCCGCCTGAGCGGACGCTCAGCGACCCGAATGCCCGAAGCCGCCACCGCGATCGTCGCCGTCGAGTTCGGCCACCGGATGCCAGACGACCTCCATCACGGGCTGCACGACCAGTTGGGCGATGCGATCGCCGCGTCGCACGTGATAGTCGTGCTCGGCGTCGGTGTTCAACAGCACAACCTTGATTTCACCGCGATACGCACAGTCGATGAGACCCGGACTGTTGACCACCGTGAGACCGTGTTTCAGCGCCAGTCCGCTGCGGGGCAACACGAAGCCGGCGAAGCCGCGCGGAAGCGCGAGCGCGACGCCGGTGGGTACGAGGGTGCGTCCACCCGCGGCTCGCACCACCGCGTCGTGGCGGGCCACGAGATCGAGGCCGGCGTCACCCGGGTGCGCGTAGGCGGGCAACTCGAGGTCGGGGTCGAGACGGACGACGGGTACGCGCACGACGTTCGAC
The DNA here is from genome assembly GCA_046093625.1 of Actinomycetota bacterium. Taxonomy (GTDB): domain Bacteria; phylum Actinomycetota; class Acidimicrobiia; order Acidimicrobiales; family Ilumatobacteraceae; genus Casp-actino8. Next base: position 257 of record JBJTFY010000095.1, on the reverse strand, counting down.
GGTTCGTGTGCGGTCATACGGGAAAGATAGCAACGGGTTCCACCACACCCATGGCGTAGGGTCGGGGGCGTGTTGGTGTGGATGGATCTAGAGATGACGGGGCTCGACCCCGACAAGAACGTGATCGTCGAGATCGCCACCATCGTCACCGATGATCAATTGGTGGTGGTGGCCGAGGGTCCCGACATCGTCATCCGCCAACCCGACCACGTGCTGGCCGCTATGGACCCCTTCGTCGTCGACATGCACACCAAGTC
>JBJTFY010000094.1:0-6885 GCA_046093625.1 Actinomycetota bacterium | reverse complement strand
TGGATCCGGTGTCGGTGAACGCCTTGATGGTGTTTTCGGCGATGCGCATCTGGTGGATCTCGTCGGCACCGTCGGCGAACCGCGCCCACCGCGCGTGCTGCATCATGTTGGCCAACGGAGTGTCCGTCGAGTAGCCGAGGGCTCCGTGCACCTGAATGGCCCGGTCGATCACGCGATTCAACGAGTTCGCGACGAAGTGCTTGGCCATCGACACCTCGGTGCGGAAGTCGTCCCCCCGGTCGATCTTGTACGCGGCGTGCAGGATCATCAGCTTGCACTGGTAGATCTCCATCGCCGAGTCGGCGATCATCCACTGCACACCCTGCTTCTCGGCCAGGTACGAACCGTGCGAGTAACGCTTCAACGAACGGTCGACCATCATGTTCAGGGCGCTCTCGGCCTGGGCGATCCAACGCATGCAGTGGGCCAGGCGCGCCGGTCCGAGTCGATACTGACCGAGTCGGTGACCGTTGCCCCGACCACCCAGGATCTGGGAGTCGTGCACGCGCAGGTCGGAGATCACGATCTCGCTGTGGCCGCCCGGACCGTGCATGGTCTCGACCTCGCGCACGTTGTTCCAGCCCTCGGTCGGTAGGTCGATGATGAACGCCGTGTTGGCCCCGCGCGAGCCCTCGGGCACGTCCATCTCGGTGCGGGCGATCAGGATCGCGAACTTGGCGCGATTGGCCCCCGAGATGAACCACTTGTGACCGTTGATGATCCACTCGTCGCCGTCCTTGATGGCGTGCGTGCGGATGAGGGTGGGATCCGATCCGGCCACCTCGGGTTCGGTCATCGCGAAGCACGACGACGACACGCCGTTGCACAAGGGCTTCAGGTACTTCTCCTTCTGCTCGGGCGTCGCCCAGTGCAACAAGGTGTGCATGTTGCCCTCGTCGGGCGCCTGGCAGTTGAAGACCCACGGTCCCACGCGCGTCTTGGCCGCCTCGGCCTGCACCATGGCCAGCGCCACGTGACCGAGTCCCATGCCGCCCCACTCCTTGGGCATGTGCGGCAACCACAGGCCCACCTCCACCGCACGCTTGCGCAGTTTGATGAGCTCGCCCACGTACTTCTTGTGGCTCTCGGCGTCCATCTCCTCGCGATGTCCGAACGGCTCGATGGCCGGCCGGATCTCGGAGTCGACGAAGTCACGGACCTTCGAACGAATGGCCTCGTGCTCGGGTGCGAGGGTGAAATCGATCATTTGAGTGCCTCCCCATGGCGCTGATCGGCGGATGCCTGCCCCGATTATGGCCCTCGGTGACCGATGCCCACGACCCCGAACCCCGTGAACGGCACGGGTCACACCTAGCCTCGTGCCGTGGAACGAGATTCCGACAGCCCGTCTTGGGACACCGAGCGGCTCCCCGAGGGTGACGCCAAGGTGACCGCCGTGCGCGAGATGTTCGACGCCATCGCGCCCCGCTACGACCTCGTCAACCGCATCATGACCTTCCGCCTCGACACCCGTTGGCGGCGCAAGGCGGTTCGTTTGCTCGGACTGCCGAGCGGCAGCCTCGTGCTCGACTTGGCCAGCGGCACCGGTGATCTCTGTGTCGATCTGCGTCGTGCCGGCATACGTCCGTTGTCGATGGATCTGAGTTTCGGCATGTTGGCCGCCGACCGCTCCGGGGCTCCGCGCAGCCAAGCCGACATCTTGAACCTGCCGATCGCCGATGGATCGGTGGACGGCGCCACGTGCGGGTTCGCCCTGCGCAATCTGCGCGACCTTCCGAGTTTCTTCGACGAACTCGGCCGCGTCGTGCGACCAGGTGGTCGAATCGCCCTGCTCGACGTCGGGGTGCCGCGCAATCGCCTCATCCGTTTCGGCAACGGCATCTACTTCGGTCGCATCGTGCCCAAGATCGGCGGTTGGCTCTCCGACCCCGCGGCCTACCGCTATCTGCCCAAGAGCGTCGCCTATCTTCCCGAACCCGCAGCGATGCTCGAGAGCCTGCGGAGGGCCGGCTTCGGTGACGCCGAGCACCGACAGCTGTCGGGCGGCATCACACAGTTGATGGTCGCCACCCGGGACTGACGAGCATGCGCGCCGTCACCGTTCCGTTGGCCTCGGCACCCGATCTCAACGACGTCGCCGCCGACGACGGGTACCTGTTCGTCCGCGACGGGGTCGGCTGGGCCGGCCGAGGCGTGGCCGCTCGGGTCGACCTCGACGACGCCCCGGCGTTCCTCGCCGCCATCTCGCACGAGAGCCACGGACTCCCACCGGACTCCCCGGAGGTCGGTCCGGTCGCCTTCGGCCGTTTGCCATTTCTCCCGGGGGCCCACGGGACTGCCGTGATACCGGCCGTTCTGGTGGGCAAGGACGGTTCGGGGAACTGTTGGTGCACCACGATCGACGGAGCGAGTGTGCCGGCGTTCGCCGCCCCCTCCCCCGTCGTTCCCGCCTCGTTCACGGTGCGACCACTCACCCCGATCGACCGGTACCTGTCGGCCGTGGCCGCCGCCCGTGACGCCGTACGGGCCGGCGATCTCGTCAAAGCGGTGATCGCCCGTCAGATCACCATCGAGAGTTCCGACGCGATCCCGGTGCACGCGGTGTTGGCGCGATTGCGCGGCTCGTTCGGTTCGAGTTACCGCTACTCGATCGACGGTTTCATCGGTGCCTCACCCGAACTGCTCATCGCGGTCGACGGCGACGTCGTTCGTTCGCACCCGCTGGCCGGCACCACGCCACGCACGGGCGACCCGCGCACCGACGACGAGTTGGCCGCGAGGTTGTTGGCGAGCATCAAGGACCAGATAGAGCACCGCGTGGTCATCGACGTGATCCACGACATGTTGCTCCCGCACTGCAGTTATCTCGATTGGGAGCCCGAGCCGTCGGTGGTCAAGGTGGCCAACGTGCAACATCTCGGAACCCTGATCGAAGGACGTCTGCGCGACCAGCATCCGCCCGTGCTCGAACTGGCCCGTTCACTGTGTCCGACGCCCGCCCTGGGCGGCCACCCCCGCGAGGAGGCTCTGACGCTCATCGCCGGGCACGAGGGGTTCGATCGGGGCACGTACGGCGGTGCGGTCGGTTGGGTCGATGGGCGCGGCAACGGCACCTGGGCCGTGGCGATCCGGTGCGCCGAACTGTCGTCGGACCGACGTACCGCCACCTTGACCGCCGGCGGAGGCATCGTGGCCGCGAGCGACCCGATGTCCGAACTGGCCGAGACCCAGGCCAAGTTCCAAGCGATGCTCTCAGCCATCGTGCGGCCCTGAGCGCACGCGCGAAGAATCAGACGGCGGCGTGCAGTCGCCGGTGCTCGGCCAGATCGCGCTCACGATCGGTGCGCACCACGGTGAGCGACGGTCCGGCGTTCGCCACCCGCTCGCGCAGCCGACCGAGGGTCGGCGCGGTGACGGCGTCGATCCCGAATCCCCGCGCGATCGCCTCGATGTCGGCCCCGTGAGGCGTGCCGAACACGCGCTCGAAGACCATCGGGTCGAGCGCGGAAGCCTGCGGGAGATGGTGGAAGATTCCGCCACCGTCGTTGTCGACGACGACCACTCGCAGATCGATCTGCCGTCGCGCCACGGCGGCCAAACTCGAGGCGTCGTGGATCAACGCGACGTCTCCGATGAGCAGACCGGTCGGGCGCCCCGAGGCCAGGGCCACGCCGATGGCGGTGGCCACCACCCCGTCGATGCCGTTGGCACCACGGTTCGAGTGCACGATCAGATGGGAGCAGTCGCCCGCGAACCACTCGACAACGCGGATGGGCATCCACGACGACAGAACGAGATGCGATCCGGCGGGCAACGACGACACCACGTGGCGCGCCACGTTCGGGCCGGTGGGTTGGGCGGTCGGGTCGTCGAGGGCCGACATCGTGGCCCGGGCCGCAACGTCGCGTTCGCGCCACGTCTGCGCCCAGTCACCGTTCACGGCACCACCGGGCCACGCGTCGATCACGGCGTCGATCAAGGTGTCGGGATCGCAACGCAACCAGCCCGCCACGAGGTGGTCGGGATCGAACGGTCGGCCCCCGCGGGCGACGTGCCACTGCGTGGCTCCGGAATCGGCGAGGAACCGACCGAGGACCTTCGACGACGGGGCTTCACCGAAGCGCACCACCACCTCGGGGCGCAGACCCGCATCGGCCGAGCGAACGATGGAGTCGTAGTGCAGAACCGAACCCGACTGTGCACCCGACCGGGGCTCGGCCAACAATGGCCAGCCGAGGGCGGCGCTCAATGCGACCAATCGCTCCGGACGTGCGGCACCGCGACCGGCGACGATCACACCGCGACGCCCCGTCCAATTCTCGACCAGCTACTCCACGACCTCACGGGCCAACACGCCGTGGCCCCGCTCCACCGAGCGCTTCACACCGTCATCGTCGACTCGGGCCACACCGAGAAGCGGTTCGCGGAACGCCAAGTTGAGATGCACGGGTCCGGGATCGACCCCGACCGACGCCGCGAAGGCCCGCACGGCCAGCGATCGCCAGGTGCGACGGGTTGCCTCTACCGCGACACCGGGTTCGTGGAACCAGCGGACCTTGGCGCCGAACAGATCGGTCTGGTCGATCGTCTGGGCCGCGCCGACGTCTTTCAACTCGCCGGGACGATCGGCGGTGACGACGAGCAGCGGCACCATCGACAGGTCGGCCTCGGCGACGGCGGCGTGGAAGTGCGTGGCCGCGGTTCCCGACGTACACAAGACGATCGCGGGCGCTTCGGAGACGAGACCCCATCCGAGAGCGGCGAACGCCGCGGATCGTTCGTCGAGGAAGATCGACGTCTCGATCGACGGGTGGGACACCAGAGCCAGAGCCAGAGGTGTCGAACGGGACCCGGGGGCGATCATCGCCGCCCGAACGCCGAGTCGCGCCCACTCGTCGACGAGCGTGGCGCAGAACGAAGCCTGGACGTCCTCGGGCTTGCTCACGAGGCTGACGCTACCTTCGTCGCGTCGCCCACCGACCCGCTGGGTAGGTTGTGTCCGTGGTCATAGAGATCTGGTCCGACGTCGTGTGTCCCTGGTGTTACATCGGAAAGGTGCGCTTCGATCGCGCCATCGACGCACTCACCTCGGGGCCCGATGCCGTCGCCGAACCGATCGAAGTCGTGTACCGCGCGTATCAACTCGATCCCACCGCTCCGGTGGGCGTGGCCAACCCGGTCCGCGACACCTACGCGAAGAAGTTCGGGGGGTACGAGCGGGCCGACCGCATCATCGAGAACCTCACCGCCACGGCGCGCGAGGACGGCATCGAGTTCCGCATGGACGTCGCCAAGCGCGCCAACACCCTGCTCGCCCACCGCGTCCTGTGGTGGACGGGCGTCACGCACGGCGCCGCCGCGCAATCGCGCGTGAAGGCGGCCCTGCTCGACGCGTACTTCACCCGGGGCCTCGACGTCGCCGACGCCGAGGTGCTCGTGCCGATCGCGGCCACGGCCATCGGCTGCGACCGCTCCGATGTCGCCGACATGTTGGCGAGCGACGTCGGTCGAGGCGAGGTGCGCGAGGAACTGGCGACCGCGGTGTCGCACGGAATCACGGGGGTGCCCACCTACGTGATCGACGGCGCCTGGTCGATCCCGGGCGCCCAGGACAGCGAGACCTTCGAGCGCGTCATTCGACGCACCATCGAACGCAAGAACGCCTCGGCGAGCTGACCCGGTATGACCCGCGCTTGGAGCCCGCGTCCGGGTGCGCTCTTCGCGGAGGAATCCCCCGGCGACGACGGGCGGCGCCTCGTGTTGTTGCACGGATTCACGCAGACCTCGCGCTCGTGGGACCGCTTCGTCGACGCCATCGGAACAGGACCCGCGTTCGTGCGCGTCGACGCCCCCGGACACGGACGCTCACCGATGGCCGACTCCGATCTCACCGCGGCCGGGCGGATGGTCGTCGACGTCGGCGGTGACGGCGTCTACGTCGGTTACTCGATGGGCGCCCGCATCCTGCTGCACGCCGCGGTCGCCCACGCGCCGCTGCGCGGTCTGGTGCTGATCGGGGGAACACCCGGAATCGCCGATCCGGTCGAACGCGCCCAACGCCGGGACTCCGATCGCGCTCTGGCGGCACGAGTGGACGAGATGGGTGTCCCTGACTTCGTCGAATGGTGGCTCGCCCAACCCCTCTTCGCCGGCCTCCCCGACGATCCGGTCGAACGGGCCGCTCGTCTCTCCAACACCGTCGAGGGACTGACCAGCAGTCTGCGTCGTCACGGAGTGGGCGAACAGGAGCCGCTCTGGGACCGTCTCACGACCGTCGAGGTTCCCGTTCTCGTGTTGGCCGGGGCCCACGACCACAAGTTCGACGACATCGGCCGCCGCATGAGCGCGGCCATCGGTGCCAACGCGACGTTCGCGTCCGTTCCCGACTGCGGTCACGCCGCGCACCTCGAGCGACCCGATCACGTGGCCCGCATCGTGCGCGACTGGCTCGACTAGGCCCCGACGGCGAGGGTCAGCGTCGCGACGACACCGAACACCATCTGCACCCGGGCCGTGCCGGCCAGAACGGCGATCAGATCGCGACCGCTCGCTCCCCGACGCACCGCACGTACCGGAGGCAGTGCCGCCAACAAGACCACGAGCGACGCCGCCGCCAACGGCCGTTGCCATGCGGCACCGGCGCCGAGGACGACCCCGCCCACGACCAGCCCCACGTACAACTGCCGCGTACGGGGGTCACCCAGACGCACCGCGAGCGTGCGCTTTCCCACCGTTCGATCGGTGGGAATGTCGCGCAGGTTGTTGGTCACCAGCAAGGCACAGGCCAACGCGCCCACCGACGCCCCCATCTGCCACGCCAGCGCCGTCACCCGCTCGGCCACCACGTACGTGGTGCCCACGGTGGCCACCAAGCCGAAGAAGACGAACACGACCAACTCGCCGAATCCGAGATAACCGTAGGGG
>JBJTFY010000093.1:0-5586 GCA_046093625.1 Actinomycetota bacterium | reverse complement strand
CGAAGAAGCTCGTGAAGCTGGCGACGACCTCCACGCGATCGTCGCCCTCGACCCCCTCGACGCTCATGGCGAGAAGCGACGGGTAGAAGAACGACACCCCGAACGCGAAGAAGATCGTGCCGATCCAGATACCGAGCGAATTACCCAGGGTCCACACCGAACACACGCCTCCGAACAGGAACCACATGGCGAGGACCACGCTGCGCCGCAGTCCGATTCGTGCGGGAATCCGCGCCCCGAACAGGCGGATGAAGAGGCAGAGAATGCTGTACACGGTGAAGAAGGCGGCCGAACCCGACAAACCGATCGACTTGGCGAAGGTTGGCACGAACGACGTGAAGGAGGTCCAGGCCGCCATGCCGAGAGCCAGGATCGTGCCCGGCACGATCGCGCTCGGGTGGAACCAGGTCGGACGTCTGCTCACGTTCGTCGGACGCTCCCCCACGAAGGCCGGCGCGGTGAGCGACACCAACGCCGCGACCCCGGCCGCCACGGCCGACACCACCCATACCGCGTCGTAGCGACCCGACGACAGTCCGCTCGACCTCTCGGGCACCGAACCCATCACCCACTCGCCGACGATCGGTCCGAGCGACAGGCCGCCGAACACCGACACCGAGAGATAACTGGCGGCCTCGGCCTTGCGCGACTCGGGACTCAGTTCGACGACCAGGATCGCGGCGCCCACGAACAAGGCGGCCTCACCGATCCCCATCACGGCGCGCAGTGGCAACACCTGCCACGTCGAGTTCACGGCGATCAACCCCAGTGCACCACTGGCGCCCACCAACGAACCCGTCACCATCATCGTGCGCCGGCCCCACGTGTTGCCGACCCACGTCAGCGCCGGACGGAACAACACGGCCGACGCGCTGAACACCACGCCCGCCGCGCCGATCATCGCCTCCCCGCCGCCCAGGCCGTTCTTGATGAACACGGGCAGCGTCGGGATGAAGATCCCGACGCACATGTAATACGCCAACGTGGCCGCGGTCACGAGCAGGAACCGCGGCGTCACCATGCGTTCGCTCAACCGGCCGACGGCTCCTTGGGCAACCCGAGCACGCGCTCACCCACGATGTTGCGCTGGATCTGACTGGTCCCGCCCCAGATCGTCTCGGAGCGACTGAAGAAGAACGCCGACATCATCGGGCTCACCGGATACCCGGCCCGACGCTTCTCGCGAGCCACGCCGGGCCACGAACCACCATCGGGGCCGGCGTCGACGAGCATCGCGTTCGCACCGAAGATGTCGAGCGCCAGTTCCATCGCGGCCTTGTGCATCTCCGACCAGAACATCTTGTTCGAGGCCCCCAGCGCCATGACGCCGAGGTCCTTGGAGTTGTTGAGCGTCGCCGTGAGCGAACGCAGGCCGTTGATTCGCAGGATCTGAATCTTGGTGTAGTACTCCATGAGGCGCTGACGAATGCCCTCTTCGTGGATGCGACCGTTCTCGGTCGCCGCCCGCACCATGTTGCGGTACTCCTCCTCGAACCGGCGGTAACCGGTCGTGGCACTCATGCCGCGTTCGAAGGCGAGCGTGCTGTTGGCGACCTTCCAGCCGTTGTTGACGCCGCCGACGACGTTGTCCTTCGGGCACCGGGCATTGGTGAAGAACACCTCACAGAACTCCGCCGTGCCGTCGGGCTGGACGATGCCGCGAACTTCGACGCCCTCCTGCCGCATGGGGACGAGCAGGTACGAGATGCCCTTGTGCTTCGGGGCCTCCGGATCGGTGCGGGTCAGCAGGAAGCAGTAATCGGCGTGATGTCCCCCGGTGGTCCACACCTTCTGGCCGTTGATGATCCACTCGTCGCCGTCGAGCACCGCCTGCGTCTTGAGCGACGCGAGGTCGGAACCCGAGTTGGGCTCGCTGAATCCCTGACACCAACGGGTCTTGCCGTTCAGGATGTTGGGCAGGAACTCCTTTTTCTGTTCCTCGGTGCCCCACTGCAGGATGGTCGGCCCGACCAAGGTGTCGCCGAAGAAGTCGGCACGCAACGGGGCCTTCAACCGGGCGAACTCCTCCGACAACACGACACCCTGCATCGTGGTCAGACCCTTTCCGCCGTACTCCTTGGGCCACGTGGCGCAGATCCAGCCGCCGGCGAACAGCTTCGAGGGCCATTCCTCGACGAACTTCTTGCGTTCGTCACCCGACAGTTCGAAGCCGGGCTCGCCCCAACCCGCGGGCAGGTTGGCCACGAGCCAGTCTCGGATCTCGCGGCGGAATTGTTCGGCGTCGGCGGGGTAGCTCAGTTCCATGCGGACAGTCTCTCGCAGTCGAGCCCCCGACCCCAACCCGTGGCCCCGGGGCGGTTGCGCCACCGTTCACACGGCGTTCACAGATCCCGAACAGACGGGTAATCCCCGATTCCTACCTTGGGGCCATGGAAACGTCCCCTCGATTGGCCCATCAGGAGGCCGCGGTCCTCAAGGCCCTCCTCGACTGTCGGGGGCGGGTCGTGGGTCGCCGAGAATTGGCCCGGCTCGCCGGAATCGCCGACCTCAACGACCGACGATGCGACTCGTTGCTGGTCGCCATCCGCCGGGTGCTGGGCGCCGACGCCATTCGCACGGTCCGTGGCCGAGGTTGGATGATCGTGCCGTTGGCGGTCGACCGGGCCGAAGTGTTGCTGGCCGCCTGATCAAAACGAACCTCACTCGTAGGATTACCTGATGCCGATGATCGCCGCCTCCGCCGGCACGTACGACCTCCCGTTGGTCCTGGGCAACCTGCTCGTCATCATCGTGGTGGCCCGCGTAGCCGCCGAGTTGGCCGAACGCGTCCGAGTGCCCGCGGTCCTGGGCGAGATCGTGGCCGGCATCGTCATCGGACCGAGCGTGCTCGGCTGGATCGACCCCATTGCGCACCTCGAGATCGCCGACATGGTGCTGCTGCTCGGCGAGATCGGCGTGATCCTCCTGCTGTTCCAGGTCGGCCTCGAGATGGACCTCGGCGAGATGGCCAAGGTCGGCCGACCCGCGTTCCTCGTGGCGATCATCGGGGTGTTCGTGCCCTTCGCCGCCGGTTTCGCAGTGGCCGCGGCCTTCGGAGAGGAGGGCAAGGTCGCGCTCTTCATCGGCGCGGCACTCACGGCCACCAGCGTGGGCATCACGGCCCGCGTGCTGGGCGATCTGCGCGCCCTGGCCTTGAAGGAATCGCGCGTCGTACTCGGCGCGGCGGTCGCCGACGATGTAATGGGACTCGTCATCCTCACGGTGGTCGTGAAGGTGGTGACCGAGGGTTCGATCGGGGTCGGTGTCGTGCTGGAGACGATCGGATTGGCCATCGGTTTCCTGTTGGTCACCGGTCTGCTGTCGGTTTTCGTGGTGCCGCGCGCGTTCACCCACCTCGACCGCGTCGCCAGATCGTCCACCACGATCGTGGCCGCCGCGTTCGCCCTCACCCTGGCCTTCTCGCTGCTGGCGAATCAGGCCAAGTTGGCCTTTATCATCGGGGCGTTCATGGCCGGCCTCGGGGTCGGTCGCAGCGCACAACACGAACGCATCGCCGAGGGCCTGAACCCGCTCGGACACATCTTCATCCCGGTCTTCTTCGCCAGCATCGGCATCAACGCCGATCTCGAGGCCATGTTCCAACCGAGCGTGCTGGCACTGGCGGGCGTGCTGACCGTGGTCGCCATCACCGGCAAGGTGGTCGCCGGACTCGGCCTCGGCAAGGGTGGCGGCGACAAGTTGCTGGTCGGCATCGGCATGATGCCCCGGGGCGAGGTGGGTCTGATCTTTGCTTCCATCGGTTTGTCGAAGGGGGTCCTCGACGACGAGCTGTACGGCGGACTGTTGCTCATGGTCCTCGTCACCACCATGCTCACGCCTCCGTTGATCCGTCTCAAGCTGAGCAAGCGTGTCATCGATGACGGTCCCGCGGCGTCGGCGCCCTGGACCTCGGTGGAGACGTCACACTTGTTCGACGAATTGCTCAACGGGGAACCCGACGAGTGGTGGCGCATCATCGATCGGCGACGCGTGGAGGAACGAGTTCCCGCGGTGGGCGAAGCCATGCGTCGTCATCGCGCCGAACCGGACTTCTCGGACCAGGGACTGAACGGCCACCTGCATTCGTTGCACGAATTGAAGCGACACCTCGACGACCCCCGATCGGACCAACGGTTGAGTCGGGCCCTCGATCGCATTGGTCTCGTCGACGTGGTGGCCCTGGCCTGCTTCATCGATTCCGTCGTCGACGACGGTCGCGCCGCCATCGACGTGGCCCGCACGATGATGCCGGACTCCCTCGACGACGTGATGCACATCCTGTCGCTCAGCGAGTCGATGAAGAACGCCGTGAAGGGCCCCGATCCCTCGGTGCCGGCCGAGCTTCTCACCGGCGACGAGTATCTCGTCCTCTCGGCATGGGAGTTGGCGGCCCTCACCGCCCGCGAACACCACCGCGCCGCGCTCGACGAGGCGATCTCCGGTCTCGTCTGACCGCGCCGTAGGTCGCCGGCCGGCGTACCGACCGCTCACACTCCCGTAACAATCCACGGACACTCGGGAAACATCGGCGTTCTAGTTTCGACAACGACACGAACCGCTCCGACAGCGTCGTCGAGCCCCGTGTCACGCCCGTCAACGGCGCCGTGCGGTTCCCCTACCCGCGAATCCACCAAGGAGTACACATGATCACCCTTTCCCGGACGTCGGTCGCCCCGAGCGACGCGTCCGCCGACCACTTCCCGGACATGATCCGCCGACGCCCGTCCCTGCTGAAACGACTGCTGGTCGCCACCGCGATCTCGTCGGGCGCCACCTTCGTCGCCAGCGGCATCGCCTTGGCCGCCGACGGGGACTTCGACGCCGAGAGCGCCGTCAACTCACTGGCCCAGGCCACCAACCTGTTGTGGGTCATCATCGGTGCATCCCTCGTCATCTTCAGGCAGGCCGGCTTCGCCCTGGTGGAGACCGGCTTCTGCCGCGCCAAGCACGCGGCCCACGTGGTGGCCACGAACTTCGCGATCTTCGGACTCGGGTTCATCGGCTTCTTCTTCGTGGGCTTCCCGTTGGCCTTCGGCGGTTTCAGCTACGGCGCCTTCGGATTGAACGCACCCATCGGTGGCCCGTTGTTGGGCAGTGGTGAATGGGTCTTCTTGTTCAAGGGCGGCTGGGCCATGTCGGGTGGAGGCATCACCCCCGCGTTGCTCGGCTTCTTCTTGTACATGGTCGCCTTCATGGACACCGTGGCCACCATCCCCACCGGTTCGATGGCCGAGCGCTGGAAGTGGGGCAGCTTCGTCGTGTGGGGTTTCTTCTGCGGCGCGGTCTACTACCCGTTGTTCGCCGCATGGACCTGGGGCGGCGGCTGGTTGTCGCAGACCTGGAGCAGCATGAACCTGGGCGCCGGTTACGTCGACTTCGCCGGCTCGGGTGTGGTGCACGCCGTCGGTGGCGTCGCCGCCTTCGCCGGAGCCAAGGTGATCGGTGCCCGCATCGGCAAATTCGACAAGGACGGCAACCCGCGCGCAATTCCGGGACACCACATCCCGATGGCCATGCTCGGCACGTTCAGCCTGCTGTTCGGCTGGTGCGGCTGCAGTGCCGCCTCCACCTTCGCGGCACCCGACG
>JBJTFY010000092.1:0-5786 GCA_046093625.1 Actinomycetota bacterium | reverse complement strand
GTCGTCGCGTTGGGTGGGTGTCGGCACAGCCGCCACCCCCCCGGTGCGGCAACACCGTCCCGACAGGCGTCGGCGGTGACGGGGTGCCACCGCGGGGTGGATGGTGGGGGAGATTCGATGAACGATTCCGTTCTGAAGTTCGTGAGGTCGCAGAAGCTCCTGGTGGGCGTCGTCGCGGTCGCGGCGGTGTTCGCGGTGCTCTACGCGTGGGACGCGCGCCAGTTGGCGCCCATGTTCTCCAACATCGGCACGGGTGCGTTGATGGCGGCCATCGCCCTCGGCGTGGTGCTCACCTTCCGTGGTTCTGGTGTCGTGAACTTCGCCAACGGTGTCATCACCGTCTTCGTGGCGTACTGGTATTACGGCTTACGTGTCGAGGGCAAGTTTTACATCCCACCGTTGCCTAACCCTCTCGTGTTGATCGAGATCCCGGTCAACTGGTTTCGGGAGGAGGGCAAGTATCTCGACCTTCCCAACTGGCCGACGTCCAGCGACATGCCGGGTGATCGATTGACCACCGCGGCGGCCACGGTGTTGGCGTTGGTGGTGGCGGTCCTGCTCGGACTCTTCCTGCATTTCGTGATCTTCAAGCCGCTGCGCAACGCACCGGTGTTGGCCAAGGTGGTCACCTCGGTCGGACTGTTCGTCGTGCTCCAGGAGTTCTGTCGACTCCGTTTCGGTGAACTGGCCAAGACGGGCGTGCCCTTTCCCTTGCCCAAGGGCAAGATCGACCTTCCGGGCGAGCTGGGAGTCGTTCCGAAGAATCAGTTGTTCCTCGTGATCGTGGTGGCCCTGATCGCAGTCGGATTGTGGGCCATCTTCAAGTACAGCCGCTTCGGATTGGCCACCCGTGCGGCGGCGGAGAACGAAAAGGGTGCCATCGTCCTGGGTTTCTCGCCCGACTTTTTGGCCGGAGCGAACTGGGTGCTGTCGACGCTCATCGCCGGACTTCTCGGAATTCTGGCCGTGCCACTCACGAACCTCGACACCATCACCTTGCCGCTCCTCATCGTGCCTGCACTCGGCGCGGCGCTGCTCGCCAACTTCACCTCGTTCGGTCTGACCGTGGCCGCCGGTGTCGGTATCGCCATGTTGCAGGGCTGGGTGCAATACCAGGGAGCACAAACGTGGTTCCCCAACGGTGTCCTGCCGACGGCGGGCCTCACCCAAGCCTTGCCCTTCTTCGTGATCGTGATCGCCATGTTCGCCCGTGGCAAGGCGCTCCCCGTGCGCGGTGCGGTGTCGACCGGCAAGATGCCCTTCGCCTCGGCACCCAAGCACGTGTTGTTGCTCACGGTGCTCTCGTCGGCGGGCGTGTTGGCCCTGCTCTTCGGTTGGAACTACGACTGGCGTCAATCGACCATCAACACGCTCGTGGCGATCGTGATCGCGTTGTCGCTCGTGGTGCTCACCGGGTTCGTGGGGCAGATCTCTCTCGCCCAGATGGCCATCGCGGGTACGGCGGGGTTCTTCATGTCGAAGTACTTTTCGGGCCTGCCGTTCCCCTTGGCCCCGATCGTGGGCGCTTTGGTCGCCGCGCTCTTCGGTGCGCTGGTGTCGATACCCGCTCTGCGGCTGAGGGGTGTGAATCTGGCCGTGATCACGTTGTCGGCCGCGTTGGCCATCGAACAGCTCCTGTTCAAGAACAAGACGTTCGCCGGTGAACTCGGAGCGTTGCGCGTCGATCCGCCCAAGATCGGCGGCAAGGACTTCGGTCCGAACAACACCTTGTTGAAGGTCGCCGGTCTGCGCGGTCGCGACGACATTCCGCCGAGCGCGTGGTTCGGGGTGGTGTGTCTCATCTTCGTGGTCGTCTTGTGCTTGATGGTCGTCAACGTGCGACGTTCGTCCACCGGACGCATGTTCCTCGCGGTGCGTTCCAACGAGCGGGCCGCCGCGGCGGCCGGAATAGACGGGGCGCGAACGAAGATTCTCGCTTTCGGTCTGGCGGCCTTCAGCGGCGGGGTGGGTGGCACGTTGTCGGGTTACCGCTTCGGCTCGGTGACCCCGGCCTACTTCGGTGCCTTTGCGTCCCTCACGTTCCTGTCGTTCGCGTATCTGGGTGGCATCGCGTCGGTGAGCGGAGCGGTGCTGGCCGGGGTGGTGGCACCGAACGGATTGAACTTCAACTTCCTCGAGAACATCCTGCACATCAACCAGAGTTACGCGACCCTCATCGGCGGCATCGGTTTGATCCTCACGGCCGTGCGCAATCCCGAGGGCATTGCAGGTACTCCACGATTGGTTGCCGAACAACGGGCCCAACGAAGAGCGCGCAAGGAAGCGTTACAAAGACAAGCGCAAGAATCACAAACCACGGGGGTAGGACAGTGAGTCTTCTGACGACGAGCGGGATGTCGGTGACGTTCGGTGGCTTGCGGGCCGTCAACAACGTCGACATCACGGTGGAAAAGGGCAAGTTGGTCGGTCTCATCGGCCCGAACGGTGCCGGCAAGACGACCTTCATCGACGGCATCACGGGGTTCGTTCCCACCACGGGACGCATCGAGTTCAAGGGTCAAGAGATCAACGACATGCCGGTGCACGCACGCGCCCGCCTGGGGCTCGGCCGCACGTGGCAGTCGCTCGAGTTGTTCGACGACCTGACCATCGAGGAGAACATCCAGGTGGCCGCCGAGCGACAGACGGCCAAGAACTTCCTGCTCGATCTGGTGCGTCCCGGGCGCAAACGCGACCGGAGCGGAGTCGAGTTCGCCTTCGACGTGCTGGGCATCGGCGATCTGGCCAAGAAGTACCCGAACGAAATCAGCCAGGGTCAGCGCAAACTCGTGTCGGCGGCCCGAGCACTGGCCGCCCGCCCCGAACTGGTGTGCATGGACGAACCGGCGGCCGGGCTCGACACCACCGAGTCGCAGGAACTGGGGCGCCGTCTGCGTCGCATCATCGAAGCCGGTTTGACGATCTTCCTCGTCGACCACGACATGGGTCTCGTGCTCGAGGTGTGCGACTACATCTACGTGATCGAGTTCGGGGTGAAGATCGCCGAGGGGACCCCGGAGCAGATCAAGCGCGATCCCAAGGTGATCGAGGCGTATCTCGGGTCGAGCGCGAACGAAGGGGGACACTGATGGGTGCGTTGCTGGAGATCGAGAACCTGAACACCGGGTACAACGGTGTTTCGGTGGTCCGTGGACTGAATCTGCGGGTGAACGAGGGCGAGGTGGTCGCATTGCTCGGGCCGAACGGCGCCGGCAAGACCACGACGTTGCTCACGACGTCGGGACTCGTCCCCATCATCTCGGGCGACATCAAAGTGTTCGGCAAGTCGGTGCAGGGACGTCGCCCCCACATGATCGCCCGTGAGGGGCTGGCTCATGTTCCGGAAGGTCGTGCGCTCTTCTATCAGCTGACCGTGGCCGAGAATCTGAAGTTGGGCGCGGCCAAAGGGGCGGCCGACGTGAAGAAGGCGCTCGGGTATTTTCCTGCGCTCGAGCCGATCATGGACCGTCGAGCGGGTCTGCTGTCGGGCGGCGAGCAGCAGATGCTCGCGATGGCGCGCGCCCTGACGGTGAGCCCGAAGTTGCTCATGGTGGACGAGATGAGCCTCGGCCTCGCCCCGATCATCGTCGAGCGACTGCTGCCGATCCTGCGTCAGATCGCCACCGAGACCGGGGCCGGAGTGTTGCTGGTCGAGCAACACGTGCACATGGCGCTGCAGGTGGCCGACCGCGCGTACGTGCTCAGCCACGGCGAGCTGGCAATGGAGGGCGACGCCGCTGAACTCGCCAAGGACCGCAGTCTCATCGAGGCCAGTTACCTCGGCAAGTGACCGATCAGGACGCGGGCAACTGCTTGAAGTAGCTCTGGGCGTCGAAGTAGTCGCGCCATAGCGTGATCTTGCCGTCGACGACCTCCCAGACGCCGTTCACGGGCAACTCGAGCCACCCCCATGACATCTTGAAGCGATCGGTGCGCTCGTTGAACACCGTCGTTCCGTTGGCCGCCTCGCGGTGCACCACCCACTCGACCTCGTTGCAGTCACCGAACATCGGTCCGAGGACACCCTTGACCCCGTCCGGACCGAACACCTTCATCAACGGCACGTTGTCGTACTCGCAACCTTCGGCGATCAACGCGCAGGCTGCGTCGACGTCGAGGCGTTCGAGGGCGGCGATGAAGGCGTTGACGGTATCGAGTGGGCTCATGTTGGTTTCCTCCGTCGACAGTTCTAGTCCAGTCAGGACGGTCCGCCCGTTTCCGGAGGCTCCTTGCTCCAGAGAACGTCGAAGTCGCGGGCGATGTCGAGCACCTGATAGGCGCGACCCATGCCGACACAGAATCCGATGGTGACCGTCAACTCCAGGAGCTCGGCGTCGCTGAATTGCGAGCGGAGTCGATTCCAGAGATCGTCGTCGACGGCGGTGTGGTCGATGGCGAAGCGCTCGGCGTACTCGGCCGCCAGTCGCTCGCGCGGCGTGAAGTCGGGGTGATCGTGGTAGTGCTGGACCGAGTTGTAGGTCTCGTCATCCATTCCCTGCCGCATCGCCGATGCGGCCCGAGTGTTCATTCAAACGACGCATTGATTGAGCTGGGCGATCCGCATTCGGGCCACCTCGCGCTCGCGGATGCTGAGGCTGGACTTCACGTAGACCGCCTCGCTCATGGCGGCCATTCCGGCTCCCATGTGCGGGGCCAGTTGCCAGATGCGGTGGGCCTCGAGGCCGTCTCCGTCGGGGATGTCGAGTCTGGCCATCGTCTCGCTCCTTGTCAGCGGTTGGACTGCTCGAGCACGGTGATGCGCACCGGGATCGCGCTCTGGACCACCATACCGTTCACGGTGTCGTAGCCGCGGTCGACCGACACCAGTCGGCTCGTCGGGGTACCGATGTCGCGCACCTTCTCGTCGGTGAGTGACGACCCACCCCACGAGTGCGCCATCGAGATCACCCCGCGACGCACGTCCGGCGCCGACTCGACGACCGCCTGCAGGGTCGCCCGCGGGCTGGAGATCTCGATGAGGTCGCCGTCGGCGAGGTCGTACGACTCCATGTCGTCGGGGTTCATGTAGGCGGGGTTGGTGCTTCCCTTGGCGCCGAGCGCCGACAACTCCGAGCCGAACGAGTTGAGAACGTGCTTGAGTCGGCGACTCACGAGGCGGAACGGATACATGGACGGGTCGACACCGAGCGCGGTGGCTCCGTCACCCTCGACGATCACCTGACGCATCTCGGCCACGATGTCCTCGGGCGCCACCGTGAACTTCGCGGTGCACTCGGGGTCGGCGGCTTGGACGATCATGGCCTTGTCGGGTTGCACCTTCATTCGATTGCGGCGCACCTCGACGAGCGGCATCCGCGAGCCGGCGTACACCAGGTCGAGCATGTCGTCATCGGTGGGTCGACTGTCCATGGGGGCGTTGCCGCCCGGGAAGGGAAGCGGCGAGCCCAGTCGCCGGGCCAATTCCCAGAAGACCTCCCACTCGTTCAGCACGTCACCGATTCGCGGGGTGATGGCCTCGGTGTAGTTCGTGTAGGGCGCGCGGAACCAGCGGTCCATGAGGTGCGGGACGTCGGCGCGCTCGAGCGACAACGTGGGGGCGATGACGTAGTCGGCGAACTCGGCGGTGGCGGACATGCGGTGGTCGACCACCACCAGCAACTCGAGATCCTCCATCGCTTTGATGGTGAGTTCCTGGTCGGGCCACGCGACCACGGGATTGCCGCCGCTCACGATCAGCGCGCGCACGCGGCCCTCGCCCTCGTTGAGGATCTCCTCGGCGAGCGCGGTGGTGAGCATCTCGCCGCGGATTCCGCGCAGATTCCGTA
>JBJTFY010000091.1:0-2151 GCA_046093625.1 Actinomycetota bacterium | reverse complement strand
CACAGGAAGCGAACTTTCTGCAGCCATCGACTCCACCGTCGGCATCATCGGTGGCAAGTTCATGGTTCACCCCGAAACCATGGCTATGGGTGCTGAGGCGGGCTACCCGAATGGATTCGTGTTTTACATGCGTGGTCGTGGAGGTGTGCTCGGTGAAGTTGACGCTGATGTCATTCATTCGGCGTTCATGTTCTTCAACAAGGACATCATCACCAAGATGTGGACGGGCGGAGTGGCAACCGAAGATGCTCGCGCGGCAGGTCGACGCTTTGCCGCAGCATGTCAGGCATTCGGCACGAAGCGACTGAGCGGAGTGTCGGGAATGGACCGCCTGGCTGTGCTCGCAGAAAAAGTCATCTCGTCTGTCGATTCATCAGGTCTTTCACTTTTTGCAGGTTGGAGAGCAGAGCCACTGCCGAGTGATTCAGCTGCTCGTGCCTATCAATGTCTCCATGTACTCAGAGAACTTCGAGGCTGCGTGCACATCATTGCAGTGGTGCACGCTGGGTTGAACGGACTGCAAGCGGTGCTCGCCGGGCCTGGCGGCGGACCCGACATCGCCAAACTGCATGGCTGGGCAGAGGTCTCAATGGAGGGAATTGACGCGTTGCGCCCACAACGCCAACGCGCCGAAGAAGACACCGACGCGATGATGGCGACGATCTATGACACGTCACTCACTGCCGAAGAACGTGGCGAACTTGCGCAGCTAGTGAAAATTGCGACGGCAGCAATTGACGCCATTCCGTGAGCGTTACGAGAACGAAGGCGTGAGATGGCCCGACACGGCGACCCACAGTCTGAACCACTACAGCAAGGGTGCGGTGATCTCGTTCCTCCATCACTATGTCGGCGGATTGGTTCTCACCGCGCCGGCGTACCGACGTGTACGGATCGCACCGCGACCCGGTAGTGACATCACGTGGACGCGCACGCACCACGACGCACCGCACGGACGGATCTCGGTCGAATGGCATCGCAACGACCACGGCATAGTTCTCACATCGGTGCTACCCAAAGGAACAACCGGTGAGATCGTGCTCCCGAACGGCGGGTCATTCGAGGTCGGCCCCGGACCCCACACGCATTCCTGGTCCTCACTGACCTGAAACGGCTTCCTCCTCGCGTCGCCGCAGACGAGCCGGCAGGAAGAGTGCACCGAAGATCGCCAATGAGATCGGGATTCCGATCAACCACACATTCAGGGATCCGTCTCCATCGCCGTCGTTGACGTCCATCGGGGCCTGTCGAGCCAACACCGCGGAGGACTCGTCCTCGAGGATGAGACCGGCGGCAACGGTCACTTTCTTGCCGCGGGTGTCGGTACCGACGAGAACAACCGTGTGGTCACCTGCCGGTGTGTCGTCCTGCAGCGTGAACTGCGAGACGACGGCACCGTCGGAGCCGGTCTGGGCCGTGCCCACGTCGACCGGATCAGAGAACATCCACACCGCCACCGGGGACTCAGGGGCGAACCCTTCGACGCCCATGCCGACCCGTCCGTCTCGGCTTGCCCGCAACCGACCCGATGAATCGATGTCGGTTGGCTTTCCGTCGGAGGTGCGCACTCCGAGCCTGACTGTCGAGTCCAGGGCACGGACCACGTACTCGGTCGAGGTCCGTTCAATGGAGGCTTTGACCTCCTGATCGTCGACCAGCACCGTGATGCCCTCGGCACCTATTCGAGGAGCGCGCTCCGGCGGGGCGGCCGCGTTCTTGTCGGCAATGTCATCGATCTCGTCAGGGTCGAGAGACGCCGGGCGGGCCGAGATGGTGCTCGATGTGGTGCTGGTCGTCGTGGTTAGTTGCGTCGCAGTGGATGGACCCACGGGGGTCACGGGAGTCGTCACGGCGGTCCCGGTCGGTTGACCAACTGTCGTCGTCGCTGTCGGGTTCGTGCCGGAACCCGACGATGCGAGTGTTGTCGTCGTCGACGCGGGGGGTCGGGTGTCGTAGGCGAGAGAGAGATTCACCGCGGCGGTGTTCTGGTTGTTCGCCGCGTCGGTGAATCTGTTGGCCGCGACACTGACTGTCGCCGAACCGGAATCAGAGGCTGGTGGGGTCCAAGTGGCGGTGTAGGTGGTGCCCGACCCGGCGAATGCACTGAGAGTTCCCGACTCCTCACATCCCACCCCGAGTCGCACCAACTCC
>JBJTFY010000090.1:0-2613 GCA_046093625.1 Actinomycetota bacterium | reverse complement strand
TCGATCACCGGGTGCGACAGGAGCGGGTCGAGCACTCCCGGTCGTCGGCCGCGTCCGTCGTCGACGGTCAACGCCTCGATTCCGTCGACGAGCGCGCGGTAGAACTCGTCGAAGGCCGATGCGTCGACCCCCTCGTCCCCGGCCGATTCGACCCGCCGTTCGACATCGGCGCGGCGCGCGGCCAGACGCGCGTCGTCGACCACCCAACGTCCGACCGTCGCCGTCGCGCGATGGCCGGTGAGCAAGGCGAGTTCGTCCACGGTCGTGACACCTCGCTCGGCCACCACGCGCCGCCAGTCGTCGTCGGGCGTGGCCCGTGAGGCGGGCAACACCGGGTCCACGTCGAGAATCTCTCCGCCACCGATGGTCTCGCCGCGGCCGCTCTCGCGCAGGACGAAACGGTCGCCGGGCAACAGCGGGATCGGCCGCGCCAGATGCAAGCGCACCGGCGCCACGTCACCCGGGTCGAGAGACTCCGGACCGATCACCCGCAGGCGAGCCGGAATCTCGTCGGACCCGATGTGCACCGTGTACGCGCCACGTCGCGACACCTTGTGCGTGAGCGACGACAGCACGCGCAGTCGCGCGTCGACCCGCGACGTATGGAACCAGGTGCCGGGCACCACCACGCAGTGTCCGCGGACCACCTCGTGGTGATCGATTCCGACGAGGTTGAGCGCCACGCGGTTTCCCGGGCCGATTCGCTCGACTGCCCGGCCGAGGGTCTGCACGCCGCGGATGCGACACGGCACGCGTGCGGGCCCGACCTCGACGTGGTCACCCACGGCCAAGGTGCCCTCGCACAACGTGCCGGTGACGACTGTGCCACTTCCCTTGGCGGCGAACACCCGGTCGACGAACAGGCGTGGACGATGGTTGTCGGGCGAGGCGGGCGCCATCTTGGCGAGGTTCTCGAGTGCCGTGACGAGTTGGGGCATGCCGACGCCGGTGGTCGCCGACACCGGCACGATGGCGGCCTCGGCGAGAAACGTGCCGCGCACGCGTTCGGTGACGTCGAGGGCCGCCAACTCGAGATCGTCGTCGTCGCAGAGATCGGCTTTGGTGAGCGCGACCACCCCGGCCGGTGCTCCGGTGAGGTGCAGTATCCGGAGGTGCTCCTCGGTCTGGGGCATCCACCCTTCGCGCGCGTCGACCACGAAGAGGCAACCGTTGATGCCGCCGACCCCGGCGAGCATGTTGCCGAGGAACCGCACGTGACCCGGCACGTCGATGAACGAGATGCTCTCGCCCCCCGGAGTGGTCAGATGCGCGAAGCCGAGGTCGATCGTGAGTCCGCGTCGACGTTCCTCGGCCCAGCGGTCCGGGTTGGTGCCGGTGAGCGCGGTGACGAGCGTCGACTTGCCGTGATCGACGTGACCAGCCGTGGCGATGACGCGCATGTCAGCGAAGAGTGCGCAGAATGGCGGTCACCACCGCGTCGTCGGCGGGATCGACGGTGCGCACGTCGATGAGAGTGGTGTCGTCGCGGACGCGGGCGATGAGCGGGGGAGTAGCGGCGCGCAACGCGTCGAGACGATCGCCGGGCAGCGCGACGGCCACCGAGGCGATCGCGGCGCCGGGGGTACTACCGGCACCGGGCAACGAGTCGCAGTCGACGATCGTGCCCACACCGCTGTCGGCGACGATCCGCTCGGCTCGCGTGCGCAACGAGGTCCACGGTGTGGCGGCCATGCGCCAGAAAGGAACGTCGGTCGTCGCGGTGCGGGCGAGGTAGGCGAGCATGGTGTGGTGCAGGGCGGCCAGCACGAGTCCGCCCGGTCGCAACGCGCGCGCTAGCGGGTGCGCCGCGCAGGTCCTCACCAACTCCGCGTCGCCGGCGATCACACCGCTCTGTGGGCCACCCATCAGCTTGTCGCCGCTGAAGGTGACGAGGTTCGCCCCCGCGGCCAGCGACTGGCGCGCCGCCGGTTCGCCGTTGAGCCAACTCGGCGGGCCGTCGGGCAACCACGGACACGCCGCATCGAGAAGGCCCGACCCGATGTCGGCGACCACCGGCACGCCGAGCGAGGAGAGTTCGTGCACCGAGGTCTCCTCGACGAAACCCTCGACGCGGTAGTTCGACGGATGGACCTTCAAGACCATCGCGACGTCGTTGCGTTTGTGCGCGATCGCCTTGCGGTAGTCGCTGAGGCGGGTGCGATTGGTGGTGCCGACGTCGACGAGGCGGGCGCCCGACTGCTCCATCACCTCGGGTACTCGGAATCCACCACCGATCTCCACGCTCTCGCCACGACTGACGGCGACGTCGCGTCCGCCGGCGAGAGCCGCCAACACCAACATCACCGCGGCCGCGTTGTTGTTGACGACCATGGCGTCCTCGGCGCCGCAGGCGAGGGCGATGAGACGACCGATTCCCTCTTGACGACTGCCGCGTCGACCGGTTCGGAGGTCGAACTCGAGGTTCTGGGCCCGGGCGTCGGTCGTGAAGGCGACCGGTGAGCGACCGAGATTGGTGTGGGCGATCACGCCCGTGCCGTTGATCACCGGGACGATGAACGCGTCGGCCACCTCGCGCGCCAGACGCTCGGCCGAGTCGGGTGCTCCGGCGGCGATGGCGCGCCGCGCGGCGTCGACCAGGAGCGGATGGGGTAG
>JBJTFY010000089.1:0-3520 GCA_046093625.1 Actinomycetota bacterium | reverse complement strand
CGAACCAGAACTTCCTCTCGTTGCAGGAGGAACTCAGTGCCACCGAGGGTCGGGTCGCCTACGCCCGTCAGTTCTACAACGACAGTGTCCTCGGGTACCACAACAAACTCGACACCTTCCCGACGTTGCTCGTGGCCAGGTTCGGTTCGTTCCCGCGCCGTGAGTTCTTCGAAGCCGAGCCCGGCGCGCAGAATCCGCCCCAGGTCAAGTTCTGACCGTGTTCGACGAGATTCGGTCCAACAAACGACGCAGTGTCGCGCTGATCGCGACGTTCGTCGTGATCACCCTGGCGATCGGAGTCGTCGTCGGCGCGCTCATCGGTGGTGGCCCGGTGCCCAGCATCATCGCCCTCGTCATCGCGTCGGTCATGGCGTTCACCTCTTATTGGAAATCGGACCAGATCGCACTGCGGGTCAGCCGCGCCGTCCCGGCCGACCCGGTGACGTACCAACGTCTCCACAACCTCGTCGAGGGTCTGTGCATCGCCAGCGGTCTGCCCAAACCGCGGGTGTACGTCATCGACGACCCGGCCCCGAACGCCTTCGCCACCGGCCGCAATCCGCAGCACGCGGCCATCGCGGTGACCACCGGTCTCCTCGAGAAGATGAACCGGGTCGAACTCGAGGGAGTCGTGGCCCACGAGCAACGTCGGGAAGGTGTCGAGTTTGTTGTGGTACCCGAGGACACTGTCGTTGTAGAA
The DNA here is from genome assembly GCA_046093625.1 of Actinomycetota bacterium. Lineage (GTDB taxonomy): Bacteria > Actinomycetota > Acidimicrobiia > Acidimicrobiales > Ilumatobacteraceae > Casp-actino8. The sequence continues at coordinate 2,820 of JBJTFY010000089.1, read as the reverse complement.
CTGACGGGCGTAGGCGACCCGACCCTCGGTGGCACTGAGTTCCTCCTGCAACGAGAGGAAGTTCTGGTTCGACTTCAGGTCGGGATACGCCTCGGAGAGGGCGAACAGTTGCCGCAACGCTCCGGAGAGAGCGCTGTCGACTCCGGATTGGGCGGCCGGGTTCGACGGTGCGGACACCGCGGCGTTCCGAGCGGTGATGACCGCATCGAGCGTCTTTTGTTCGTGCGCGGCGTACCCCTTGACCGTCTCTACGAGATTGGGCACGAGATCGAGTCGACGCTTCAATTGCACGTCGACCTGGGACCAGGCGTTGTCGACTTGGTTACGACTGCGCACCAGTCCGTTGTAGAGGAACGCGGCCAGGACCGCCAGGACCACGACAACGACGATGAGGATGATCATCGGACCAGCATACGGCGCACCGTGTTGCTCGCGAGGGCACGCAGACGAACGATGATGCGCCACCAGCGACGCCAACGGCCCCCGGCGGGCGAAGGAACGTCGGCGGCGTGCGATTCGAGGACCGAGTGATAGATGCTCTCGTAGCGTTCGGCGAGGCTCCGCATGGAGAACTCGGTGGCTCGACGAGACCCGGCATCGACCAACCGTTCGGCCAGAACCGGATCGTCGAGAATCCGGCGTAGCGCCACTTCGAGCGCATCGGGGTCGTCCGGCTCGACGAGGATCGCATTGCTCATGTTGGTGGCGACGTTCATGTAGCCGTCGAGGGCGCTGGCGACGATGGGAGTGCGGGCGGCCATCGCCTCGATCAACACCACCCCGAAGCTCTCGCCGCCGAGCGACGGTGCACAGAAGACGTCGGCGGCGCGCAATCGGGTGGCCTTCTCGGCGTCGGTGATGCGGCCGAGCCACTGGATGCGGGCGTCGCCGGCCCACTCGCGTCGCAGGCGTTCGGTCTCGGGACCGTCGGAGGCGATCCACAGTTCCACGTCGTCCGGGAGCGTCGCGTGTGCGCGCAACAGAACCTCGAGGCCCTTGCGGGGCTCGTGCCGCCCGCAGAAGAAGATCGCGCGCGAGCCGCTCGTGACGCGGTGATCACCCGTGACGTCCGAGGCGAACCGTTCGATCTCGACTCCGTTGGGAAGGATCTCGTAGTCGCCACCGAGGTAGCGCTCGGAGAGGAGCACCGCATCCTTCGAGACGGCCACCCGGTGATCGATGGCCGAGGCGAAGGCCTTGAGAGGACCGTTGAGGTAGCGGTAGCTCGCGCTCTCACCGGCCGCGTGAAACGTGGCCACGATCGGGGCCATTTGCATCACGAGGGACGTGAAGGTCGGACCGGGTGAGAGGGGCTCGTGAAGGTGAAGGATGTCGAACTCCTCGTCCTTCAGCACCCGGATGGTGCGCAATGCCGCCGAAGGGTCCGGTGCCAATGGTGCGACCGAGCCGTTGGCGGCGGTGGGCAGAGAATCGCCGAGAGGGGTGACGAAGGTGTCCGGAGGTGCGCCGTCGCAGGGCCCGAGCACCCTCACCTCGTGACCCATGCGGCGCAACTCGCGGGCCAGACCCATCACCTGGCCCTGCACCCCACCCGGAACGGTGAGGCTGTAGGGACACAGCATGCCGACGCGTAGACGGCGCGGCACGTCGGGTGGCGAGGTGTCCGACATGACGGCTCAAGTTATCCAGTCGGCTACCGTCGCGTCGTGGCCCTCTCTCCCCCGGCTCTCTCCATGGTCGCCTCGGCCGGCAAGCGTCGGGCGATTCTCGACCTGGCCCGACAGGCCGAGGCACTGGGATTCCCGGCCATCGCCTGTCCGAGTCTGGGTGGCGCGCTCGGGTTGTGTGTCAGCCTGGCCCACGAGACCGAAAGCCTGCACTTCTACACGGCGATTCAGGGCATCTACGGCAATTCGGTCGGTGAGATCGGGGCGCTGGCGAGCCACATCCACGAGGTTTCCGGTCACCGGTTCGCCCTCGGACTCGGGGTGAGTCACGAACCGATGGTCCGCCGCACCGGGGCGACCATGGGGCCCCCGTTGTCCGACATGCGTTCCTTCGTCGACGCGTTGCGGGCCAACGCCCGTTTCGGTGGCGAACTTCCGCCGATATACGTGGCCGCACTGCGCGACCGCATGCTGGCCCTGGCCGGCGAGATAGCCGAAGGCGCGCTGTGGGCGAACGCGAGTCGTCGTCACACCGGTCGTCAGGTCGACAACGTGTCGAAGGATCGTCGGGCGGCCGGTTTCCATCTCGCGAACATGATCCCGACCGTCATCGACGACGACCGGGCCGCCGCGGCCGCGATAAACCGTCGAACCATGACGACTTACGTGCGCCTTCCCAACTACCGCAACTATTGGAAGGCCGCCGGCTACGTCGACGAGATGGTGGCGATCGAGCGCGTGCTCGACGAGAAGCGCTTCGACGATCTGGAAGCGACGATGAGCGACGTCTGGCTCTCGGATTGCACGCTCTACGGCGACGCCGAGACCGTTTTGGCGGGCTTCGAATCGTGGCGCTCCATCGGTGTCGAGCCGATCGCCGTCATGTCGAGCACCAGCGGCGGTCAGGTGAAGGCCATCGGCGAGCTGTTCGACCTCTACCGTTGACGAGCCCGTGAGACGGGTCTCACCCGAGACGCAAGGTCTCGAGCGGTTCGAGCCGCGCCGCTCGACGGGCCGGGTAGAGCCCGGCCATCACCGAGATGGTGATCGCCAGAAGGATTCCCGCCGGCGCCAGCCACGGGGCCATGACGCACACCCAACCGTCGATGGAGGCGCCGACGAAAATGGCGAGCATCCCCAACAGGACTCCGCACACGCCGCCGATGACGCCCACCACGACCGCCTCGAGGAG
>JBJTFY010000088.1:0-8094 GCA_046093625.1 Actinomycetota bacterium | reverse complement strand
GGTGCCCCGGACCGGGGGGGGCGCCTGATCGATCGGGCGTCTCCGTCCGGGAGTCCGGAGGGGCGGGCTGCCAAAGCAGCCCGCCCGTTTCGTGTCACCCCATCGGGTCTGGCCACGGCCGCCCCGGTGGTGTTCGTGCTGTTGTGGAGCACCGGGTTCATCGTCGCCCGTTACGGCACCCGCGATGCGGGGCCGATGACGTTCCTGTCGTTGCGTCTCGCGATCGCGGCCACCGTTCTGTCGATCATCGCCCGTGCGACTGGTGCACCGCGCATGACGCGCGAACAGGTTCGTTGGGCGGCTCTCACCGGCGTGGGGTTGCACGCGGTGTATCTCGGGGGCGTGTTCGTGGCCGCCGATCTCGGCCTGCCCTCGGGTCTGTCGGCGCTCATCTCCGGTCTGCATCCGGTGCTCACGTCCGTCGGTGCCCTGTTGTTGTTGGGCGAGCGCATGACCCCGCGTCAGTGGTTCGGCGTCGCTTGTGGTGTGGGTGGCGTGGTCGCCGTGGTCGTCGATCGACTGGAGGCCGGGATCAGCGGAATCACCGCCGGTGCGCTCGTCGCGATGGCGATCTCGGTGCTCGGCATGTCGGCGGGCACCTTGTTGCAGCGCGCGCGTGGGGGAGCGATGCCACTGCTGTACGGCACCGCGGTCCAGTACCTCGTGTCGGCGTCGATTCTCGGGGTGGGCGCCGGTTTCGTCGAGCACTTCGAGGTCCGTTCGACCGCGCGATTCTGGTGGTCGTTGACGTGGGCGGTCGTGGTGTTGTCGATCGCCGCCGTGTTGATCATGTTGTGGTTGTTGCAGCGTCGAGCGGCGGCGCGCGTGAGCAGTTTGTTCTTCCTCACACCGGCGCTCAGCACCATCGAGGGGGCGTGGCTGTTCGATGAGCGCCTGGGGATTCTGGCCGTGGCCGGACTGGTGATCGCGCTTTTCGGCGTGGCCCTGACGACGCGTCAGCCCCGCCCTAGCGAATGAACGACTACTTGCCGGTGTAGCGCTTGTCGGCGAGTGCGAGAACCTCGTCGATGATCGCGATGCCCTGGCGCACCTCGTCGTCGCTGATGGTCAACGGCGGCACCACGTGCATGCGGTTGAAATGCGTGAACGGCCACAGCCCGCGCGCCTTGCAGGCACCGATGAGCTCCACCATCGGTGCATTCGCCTCGCCGGCGGCATTGAAGGGCACGAGGGGGTCACGAGTGGCGCGGTCCTTGACCAGTTCGATGGCCCAGAACACTCCGATGCCGCGCACGTCGCCGACGCTCGGGTGCTTGGCCTTCAACTTCTCGAGTTCCGGTCCGATGACGTCGCGACCGAGGTGGCGGGCGTGTTCGATGATGCCCTCCTCCTCGAAGATGTTGATGCTGGCCACCGCCGACGCACAGGCGAGCGGGTGTCCGCTGTAGGTGAGTCCGCCGGGGAACTGCCGCTCGCGGAACGTGTCGGCGATGCGTCGGCTGATGACCACGCCACCGAGGGGCAGGTAGCCCGAGTTGACACCCTTGGCGAAGCAGATGAGATCGGGGGTGACATCCCACGCCTGCACGGCGAACCATTCACCGCAGCGTCCGAAGCCCGCCATGACCTCATCGGCGATGAACACGATGCCGTACTCGTCGCAGATGGAACGCACGCCTTCGAGGTATCCGGGCGGCGGCACGAGGATGCCGTTCGTGCCCACGACCGTCTCGAGCATCACCGCGGCCACGGTTTGGGGTCCCTCGACCATCAACGTGTCGCGCAGATGCTGCAGAGCGCGCTGCGATTCCTGGATCTCGTCCTCACTGTGGAAGGCCGACCGGTAGGTGTAGGGGCCCCAGAACTTCACGACGCCGGGAATGCCGGGCTCGCTCGGCCAACGACGCGGGTCGCCGGTGAGTTGGATCGCACCGCCCGTGGCTCCGTGGTAACTGCGGTAAGTGGTGAGCACCTTGTGACGGCCGGTGTGCAGACGGGCCATTCGGATGGCGTTCTCGGTGGCCTCGGCGCCACCGTTGGTGAAGAACACCATGTCGAGGTCTCCGGGGGCGCGCTCCACGATGAGACGGGCGGCTTCGCTGCGGGCATCGTTGGCGTGGATCGGCGCGATGGTGCACAGGCGCGCCGCCTGCTCCTGGATCGCGGCGACCAACTTGGGGTGCTGGTGACCGATGTTGACGTTGACCAACTGGCTCGAGAAGTCGAGATACCGCTTGCCGTCCTCGTCCCAGAACCAACTGCCCTCGGCGCCGGCCACGACGATCGGGCTGATCATGCCCTGGGCCGACCACGAGTGGAAGACGTGGGCGCGGTCGTTGGCGAGGGCCTGGGAGGTGCGGGTGTCGAGCACGGTCATGGGATCAGCCTATTAGTTACATCTCGGGCTGAACAGACCGCCGTTTGTCACCGGACAATGTTCGATCGAGGCGAGCGGTGACCGATCGCGTTGCTACGGTCGTCGGCATGGGCGAGATGATTTCCTTCCGGTCGAACGGTTCCGAGTGCGCGGGCTACCTCGCCGACGGCGGCGGGCCGGGCGTGATCGTGATCCAAGAGTGGTGGGGGCTCGTGCCGCACATCCGTGACGTCGCCGATCGGTTCGCGGCCCGTGGGTTCACCGCGTTGGCCCCCGACCTGTATCACGGCGAGTCGTCGAGCGAGCCCGACGGTGCGGGCAAGTTGCTGATGGGCCTCAACTTGGCCACCGCCGCCAAGGATCTTTCGGGTGCGGTCGACGCGCTCGTCGCACGCACGGGCCGCGCCAAGGTGGGCGTCGTCGGTTACTGCATGGGCGGTGCCCTCACGTTGATGCTGGCGTGCGAGCGCGCCGATGCGGTGGCCGCGGCCGCGCCGTACTACGGCGTCATCGGTTGGCCCACCGTGCAGCCCGACTGGAACAAACTGGCGGCCAAGGTGGTGGGTGAGTACGCCGAAGACGACGACTTCGCCTCGCCCGACAAGGTATGGGGACTCGAGGCCGACCTACGTGCGTTGGGCAAGGACGTCGCGATGCACGTCCACCCCGGCACGCAACACGCGTTCTTCAACGACGTCCGCCCCGACGTCTACGACGCGGGTGCTTCGGCGACCGCGTTCGCCCGCACGATCGACTTGTTCACGTCGACGTTGTGACTCGTCGACGTTCTCGAGCGATTTCTCTGTCACACCCCGCTTCTATTCTCTGATCGTGGTTGGTCGTTCGTTCGGCCACCCGGATCGTGAAGAGTTCTTCACCAGTTGCCCCTTCGTCGACCGAGGAACACATGAAAGCGGAGATCGGACTTCTCGTTCTCGACGCCGTCACCGAATTGTTGGACGCCGGTGACGGCCCCACCTCGTCGGTCGAGATCCGCCGTGACCTCGACCGGGTTCGTCGGGTCCGTGCGTGGGTCGACTCCGTCGAGGCCCGGTTGGTCTCGGCTCTACACGAGGCACCCGCCGTGGTGCCCGCCATCGAGTTGGCCCGATCCGGGCTGAGGGCATCCGATGCTCGCCGGGCGATGGCCCGCGCCGAGGCGGTCGAAACCGCCCCCGAATTCGGTGCGGCGCTGGAGGTCGGCGAGGTCACCGCGGCCCACGTCGATGGGTTGGCCGGCGCCCTGCGCATTCTGGGAGACCGTGCCGACGCGTTGCTGGCGCACAGTCCGTCGCTGTTGAGCGATGCCACCGCTATGTCGCCCGACGAGTTCACCCGTCACGCGCGTCGCGAGGCCCATCGTCTCCTGAACGACGGCGGAGTGGCCATCTTCGAACGGCAACGACGCAGCACGACTCTGCGCACCTGGATCGACGACGAGGGGATGACCGTTCTGCACGGCAGGTTCGATCCCGAGCGGGGCACCGCCTTGGTGTCGGCACTCGACCGGGCCGTCGAGGCCATGTTCCACGCGGGTGAATCTCATGCGGGTGAATCCCACGCGGGTGAATCCCACGCAGGCAACGGGTCGGGTCACGTCTTCGACCCCGCTCCCGGTATCGAACCGAACGATCACCGCCGTGCGTTGGCCCTCCTCGAGCTGTTGTCGACTTCGTCGTCGGCCGACCGTGCGGGTGGGGCGCGCGCTGAGATCATGGTGCACATCGATCTGGAGACCCTCGTGGGGGTCTCGTCGGGAACGGCACGAGTCATCGGCGGTTCCGAACTGCCGGTTGCAACGGTTCGCCGGTTGGCCTGTGACGCCGACATCATTCCGATCGTGCTGAACGGGTCGGGCGTGGCACTCGACGTCGGACGCGCCAAACGCTTGGCCACCGCTCACCAACGCCGGGCCTTGGCCGCTCGATATGAAACCTGCGCCATCCCGGGCTGCGGCGTGTTGTTCCATCGTTGCGAGCCCCACCACCTTCGACCATGGGAGGACGGGGGAGGAACCGACCTGTCGAACCTGTTGCCGTTGTGCGTCAAACATCACCACGCGGTGCACGAGGGTGGCTGGACGCTCGACGTCGATCCCGACACCGGCTCGGTTCGTGTCACGTATCCGTGAATTGTCCGGGCTCAGCCCGTGAGATATTCCGGGCCTAGCCCAGTGCCGCGATCGCCGCTTGCACGGCGAGCACCCGACGGGCGTTGTCCACGTGCAGGTTCTCGATCATGCGACCGTCGACGGTGATCACGCCACGACCGGCAGCCGTCGCCTCTTCGAACGCGGCGATCACCCGCTGGGCGTAATCGACCTCGTCGGCCGAGGGAGCCCACACGTCGTTGGCGATCTCCACCTGTGACGGATGGATGAGCGTCTTGCCGTCGAAGCCCATCTGGGCGCCCTGCACGCACTCGTCGCGGAAGGCATCCAGATCCTTCACGTCGTTGAACACGCCGTCGAGGATCACCTTGCCGGCCTCGCGCGCTCCGAGCAGGGCGGTGGCCAGATGAGGCGTCAACGGGGCGCGTCCGCGCACCTGCGTGGCCCGCAGTTCCTTGGCCAGGTCGTTGGTGCCCATCACGAGGGTGGCCACGCGCGGGTGCGAGGCGATGGCGCGCACGTCGAAGATGGCGGTGGGGGTCTCGATCATGGCCCAGATCTTCATGCTCCCGGGCGCACCGGCGGTGGCCAGCGCTGACGACACGGCTTCCACTTCCTTCAGCGAGTTGATCTTGGGAATCACGACCGCCGAGACCCCGGCCATCGCGGCGGCGGCGATGTCGTCGGCACCCCACGGCGTGTCGAGCCCGTTGCAGCGAATGGTCAGTTCCTTCGTGCCGTACTCGCCACTGCGGGCCGCGGCCACGGCGTTGCGACGGGCATCGGGCTTGGCGTCGGGCGCCACGGCATCCTCGAGGTCGAAGATCAGCGCGTCGGCCGGAATGGCCTTGGCCTTGTCGAGGGCGCGCTCGTTGGCGGCGGGCATGTACAGAACGGATCGACGCGGACGAAGGTCGTTGATATTCGTGATTTTGCTCATGGTGATGGCTTCTCCCTGTGTTCGCATGATCCGTGAAACGTGTGTATCGAAACGTGTGTATCAACGTGTGTATCTCAGAACTGGTAGATCTTGGCCAGCTCGGGATCGCGGGCGGCCAACTCGCGGGCCAGCTGCACCACCACGCGGCACTGCTTCACCGAGGCGTCGTCCTCCATCTTGCCGTCGAGCATGATGGCGCCGGTGCCGTCGCCCATGGCCTCGATCACGCGCAGGGCGTGGGCCACATCGCTCGCGCGCGGGCTGAACACCCGACGAGCGATGTCGATCTGGGCCGGGTGCAGCGACCACGCGCCCACGCAGCCGAGCAGGTAGGCGTTGCGGAACTGGTCCTCGCACGCGACGACGTCCTTGATGTCGCCGAAGGGTCCGTAGAAGGGCAGGATGCCGTGCATCACGCAGGCGTCCACCATGCGGGCCATCGTGTAGTGCCACAGGTCCTGTTGGTACGTGGCGCGTGGGGCGTCGGGCTGATCGGCGTGGGGGTCCTGCCGCACGACGTAGTCGGGATGGCCACCGCCGACGCGCGTGGTCTTCATGCGTCGGTTCGCGGCCAGGTCGGCCGGTCCGAGCGACAGACCCTGCATGCGCGGCGACGCACCGCAGATCTCTTCCACGTTGGCCACGCCGCGCGCGGTCTCGAGGATCGCGTGGATGAGCAACGGCTTCTTCAGGCCGGCCTTGGCCTCGAGCTGGGCCAACAAGCGATCGACGTAATGGATGTCCTCGGGACCCTCCACCTTGGGGATCATGATGACGTCGAACTTGTCGCCCACCTCGGTGACGATGGTGGTGAGGTCGTCGAGAGCCCACGGCGAATCGAGACTGTTCACGCGGGTCCACAGTTGCGTCGTGCCCATCGGGACGGTCTTGGCCACCTTCACCAACCCGGCACGGGCCGCTTCTTTGTCGCTGGCCGGAACGCCGTCTTCCAGGTTGCCCAGGATGATGTCGACGGTGGGCACGATGTCGCCCAACTTGGCGACCATCTTGTCGTTCGACGGGGGGAAGAAGTGGATCATCCGACTCGGTCGGAAGGGGATCTCGCGAACGGGGTCGGGGGCTCCGACAGCGAGGGGTTTGAAGAAGTCCTTGGCGCTGCGCACGCCCTAAGGGTAGGTCGTGCAGCGGTCTTTGGGGGAGTTCGGCGTAGTGACGCGCCGTGACTCGCCGTGAACGCGACCCGACCACCACCTGACCACCACGGGTAACCACCACGGGTGACCACCACGGGTCATGGGTACCCTTGGGCGTCGTGCCCGACCGCGATGCTCTCCTCACCATCGATTCCCGGCCGATCGACGCGGTGCTGTTCGATGCCGGGGGAATCTTCGTGATCCCCGACCCTTCGGTGCTGGCCCCCTTGCTCGGCTTCTACGGTGCGTCCGTCGATCACGCCGCGTACCACCGCGCCCACTATCGCGCCATGGCGGCCAAGTCGGCGGCCGGATCGGGGGAGCGCGACTGGTCGGTCTACAACCACGCATACGTGCGCAGCGTCGGCGTGCCCGAGCACGACGTCGAGGAGGCCGCCACCGCGCTCGACCGCACCAGGAGCGCCTATCTGTGGCGACACGTGATCGACGACAGCGTGCGGGCGTTGCGGGCCCTGTACGAACGCGCGGTGCCCGTCGGAGTCGTGAGCAATGCGACCGGACAAATCGAGGCCGTGTTGGCGCGCACCGGCGTGTGTCAGGTGGGCGAGGGACCGGGTGTTCCCGTTCTCGTCGTAATTGACAGTCACGTGGTCGGCGTGGCCAAGCCCGACCCCGGCATCTTCGAACACGGGTTGCGGGTCCTACCCGACGTCGATCGTTCGCGCGTGGCGTACGTCGGCGACTCGGTCACCATGGATGTGAACGGCGCGCGCAACGCCGGCCTGTTCCCGGTGTTGCTCGATCCGTACGACGATCACGCTGGTGCCGATTTCCATCGTGTCAAGAGTCTGGGCGATCTGCTGTGAACACGTCTCGTGAGCGTGGCTCATGAGTGACGTTCCGGGTTCGGGGGTCTCGGAGCGTTGGGTGGAGTGGCGTCGCACCGTCGATCTGACGAAGTACGACCAACGGTGGGAAGCGATGGCCGCCCGAGGTGAGAACGTGCACGGCGAAGCCGACGCCGTGACGCGGTTGATCGAGAAACACGTGAACGTTCGCGAACGTGCGTTGCGTGTTCTCGACGCCGGGTGTGGCACGGGTCGACTGGCGGTCGAGCTCGCGCGTCGCGGTCACGCGGTGACGGGGGTGGACCTCGATCCCGACATGATCGACCGGGCCCGCGACAAATCGTCCGACGTGACCTGGCTGGTGGGTGACCTGAGCGAGGGGCGTTTCTCGGATCACCGCGACCCTGGCTTCGACGTCATCGTGATGGCCGGCAACATCTTGAACTTCTGCGCCCCCGGCACCCAGACCGCCATCGTTCGCAACTTGGTGGACCACTTGGTCGTGGACGGACTACTGGTGTGCGGTTGGTCGCAAGAACTCCGGGCCGACGCCTACTTGTGGGCTGACTTCGCCCGCGACGCCCACGATGCCGGAGCGCGCCTGGCCGAGACCTGGACGAACTGGGACGGGACGAACATGGACGAGATGAACATGGGCGGGATGAACTTGGGCGGGATGAACTTGGACGTGATGAACTGGGACGGGACGAACATGGACCGGATGAACTTGGGCGGCGAACCGG
>JBJTFY010000087.1:0-12553 GCA_046093625.1 Actinomycetota bacterium | reverse complement strand
CGAGAACATCATCGACATCATCACCGGCTACGACGTGATCGTCGACGGTGCCGACAACTTCCCCTCGCGTTACCTGCTCAACGACGCCAGCGTGAAGCTCGGCATCCCCGTCGTGCACGGTTCGATCTTCCGCTTCGAGGGCATGGTGTCGGTCTTCCACCCGACACAGGGTCCGACGTATCGCGACATGGTCCCCGAGCCGCCGCCGGCCGAACTCGCGCCGTCGTGTGCCGAAGCCGGCGTGCTCGGCGTGTTGCCCGGCATCATCGGTTCCATTCAGGCGCTGGAGGCGATCAAGATCCTGCTCGGCCTCGGTGACGGACTGATCGGACGCATTCTGGCCGTCGACACCACCGAGATGAGTTTCCGCACCTTCAAGTTGCAGCCCGACCCCACCAACCCGGTGACGTGGGCCAACCGCGACAAGATCCAGGTGCGCGACCTCGACGGGTTGTGCGCGCCCTGGATGAGCCACTGACGGCTCAGGCCGTCAACTCCTCGCGCTCCTGCACCACCACGCCGGCCAGCACGAGTGCCATACCCAGCAGGTCGACCGCACTCGGCCGTTGATCGAGCGCGACGAACGCCACGACGGTCGCGGTGACGGGAAGCAACGCCAACAGCACGCTGAAGCGCCGGATGGGAATGCGACGAAGCACCGATTGGTCGATGCCGTAACCGATGGCGTTCGACATGACCCCGACGAACATGCACAGCAGCACGAGATGGGGTGACGACCACACCGGCCCGCTCGACGGAGCGCCGATCGGGGTGACGACGACCGCGCCGATGAGCAGACCGAGTCCGAGACCGCTGACGCCCCGGTTCTGCTGGGCCACGCGGGACCCGATCACGATGTAGGCGGCCCACATCCCCGAGGCGAGGAAGATGAACAGCAGACCGAGGGGCTCGCCGCCGATCTCGACTCCGGAGAGCACGGCGACGCCCACCGTGGCCAGCACCAGGGCGCCCGCGTTGCGGCGCGAACGCGTTCGCAACGCCGCGACCGTGATCGGTCCGATGAACTCGATGGCCACGCCCTTGCCCAGCGGCAGTCGGTCGATGGCGAGATAGAAGAAAGTGTTCATCAACGCGGTCGCCACTCCGAAGAACGTCATGGCGACGAAGTCGGCGCGCGTCCACGGGCGCAACAGGTGCCGGCCGGAGACCAACAACAGAGCGACCGCTGCGCCGAACACGCGCAACCAGGCGACGGTCGCCGGGTCGACGCGGTCGAAGAGGTCGATGGCGATGACGGCACCGATGTACTGCGCCGTGGCGCTGAGCACGAAGAGGGCCTCCGGAGAGGCCGTGGCCATGAACCTCCCGATCGGCGAGACGGGGGTGGAGGGGTCGTCGACGGGGTTCAGTCGAACAGTTCCGGGTCGGTGCGGCAGATCTCCTGCCACAGCGGCTGGAACTGGAACCATCCGGCCAAGGAGTGTCCGGTCTGGTCGCGGGTGTACGCGGCGTACTCGTGCTTGATCAGCTTCGGGGTTCCGGCGGCCATGGCGAGCAATTGGGCGTGGCACGAGCGGTCCATCGACAGGAACCAGAAAGCCGCCTCCTCGACGGTGCTACCCACGGTGAACAGTCCGTGGTTCTGGTGGATCGCGGCCTTGCCCCGCGGGAACATCGACGCCAACTCCTTGCCGGCGTCGACGTCGAACACCACGGCACCGCCCTGCTCGGAGATGACGGTGTGGTCCTCGTAGAAGATGCAGGCGTCCTGCGTGATGGGGTCGAGCGGGATGCCGAGCGAACTGAAGGCCTTGCCGTGCACCGAGTGTGCGTGTGCGGCGGCGATCACATCGGGACGGGCGGCGTGAATGGCCGAGTGAATGACGAAGGCCGCACGGTTGACGGGCAGGTCGCCCACCACCACTTCGCCGTGATGATTGACGAGCAACAGATCACTCACCCGCATGTGACGGAAGCTGAGACCGAACGGGTTGACCCAGAAGTGGTCGGGCTTCTCAGGGTCGCGCACGGTGATGTGCCCGGCGACGCCCTCTCCGAATCCGAGGCGTCCGAAGATGCGCAATGCGCCGGCGAGTCGGGACTTGCGGTGGGCGCGCTCCTCCTCGACCGTGGCGAAGGACGGCATTGCGAGCAGGTTGGCGTTGCCGCCTTGGGCGGCGTTGGCGAGAGCGGTGTCGGTGTCCACGGGCAAAGACTAGACCCGCGGGCGTCGGTGTCCGATCCCGGGCGAGTCAGTCGGGAACCAGCACGCCACCGAGGACGTGGATGGTTCCGTTGGTGGCGGCGACGTCGCCGACGATGATGGGGGTGCCGTCGATCGACACCGTGTCGCCGTCATGGGTGACGGTCACAGCGGCACCGTTCAGCGTGGTCAACTGTGTTCCGTCGGGCATGGTCATCAGGTCGGCCAGGGAGATGTTCTCGCCCGCCACGACGTGATACGTGAGCACCGCGGTGAGCAGACCCGGATCGGCGAACACCGCGTCGAGCGTTGCGGCGGGGACATCGGCGAAGGCGTCGTTGGTGGGGGCGAAAACGGTGAACGGACCATCGGCGCGCAGTGCCTGCACCAGATCAGCCTCGACCAACAGGCCGGCGAGCGTGGTGAACTGTCCGGCGACGAGGGCCTCGCCGATGACGTCGCCGAGCGGCGACTCGTACGCCGGCATTGTGGTGGTCGTCGTCGGTCCCTCGGTGGTGGTCGTCGTTGGTCCGTCGGCCGAGTCGGTGCCGCAGGCGGCGAGCACGAGGAGGCCGCTCGTGGCCACGGCGATCGCCGCGCGACGACGGGTCGCAGTGGAGCAAAGTCGGTTGAACGTCACGAGGCGAACCTAGAACCGACTCGTGCGGCGGTCTCAGGGCCGAAAGTCCCGGGCGGGCGGACGCAGGTCCCGTCGCCGTGTCACAATCGATGCATGAACCGTGAGATCGCCCCGGCTTCCATCGCTCCCACCGCGGCGAACTACGCGCACGCGATCCTGAGCGTCGACACTCGGCGGCTTCTGCACACATCGGGCGTGGTGCCGATCGCCCCCGACGGCTCGGTGCCCGACGACATCGCCGATCAAGCGGCGACGGTGTGGTCGAACCTGCTCGCGATCCTCGACGCGGCCGGAATGACGGCGACCGACGTGGTGTCGGTGACGACCTACGTGGTGGTCGGGCAGCCGTTGGCGCCGGTGATGTCCGCCCGTGACCGGGCCCTTGCCGGACATCGCGTCGCCAGCACGCTCGTCACCGTGCCGGCTCTGGCTCGCCCCGAGTGGAAGATGGAGATCGCCCTCGTCGCGGCGTCGTGATTCCCGCTTCGGGATAGGCGGTCGAGGGGTGCGCCCCGTACAGTCGGGGGTGATGAGCGACGACATCCGCACCGACTCGGGAATCGAGATCAAGCCCCTCTACACCGCGGCCGACCTGGCGGGCTTCGACGCCGCGACCCAACTCGGTGAGCCGGGCAAGCCGCCGTACACCCGTGGGGTGTACCCGACCATGTATCGGGGCAAGCTCTGGACGATGCGGCAGTACGCCGGCTTCGGCACGGCCGAGTCGACCAACGAACGCTTCAAGTTCCTCCTAGGTGCCGGCCAGACCGGGTTGTCGTGTGCGTTCGACCTGCCCACGCAGATGGGGTACGACTCCGACCACCCCCGCGCCGAGGGCGAGGTCGGCAAGGTCGGGGTGGCCATCGACTCCATGGCCGACATGCGTCTGTTGCTGAAGGATCTTCCACTCGACAAGGTCACCACCTCGATGACCATCAATTCGACGGGCGCGATCCTGTTGCTGATGTACGAACTGGTCGCCGAAGAGCAGGGCGTGCCGTCCACCGCGATCAGCGGCACGATCCAGAACGACCTCCTGAAGGAGTACATCGCCCGCGGCACGTACGTCTACCCGCCGCGGCCGAGCATGCGCATCATCACCGACATCTTCGGTTACTGCGCCCAGAACGTTCCGAAATGGAACACGATCTCGATTTCCGGTTACCACATTCGTGAGGCCGGATCGACCGCGGTCCAGGAGATCGCCTTCACCATCGCCAACGGCATCGCGTACGTCGAGGCGGCCATTGCGGCCGGGCTGGACGTCGACGACTTCGCCCCACGTCTGTCGTTCTTCTGGAACGCGCACAACAACTTCTTCGAGGAGGTCGCCAAGTTCCGGGCCTCGCGTCGTATCTGGTACCGACTGATGAACGACCGCTTCGGTGCGAAGAAGGAGTCGAGCAAGCTGTTGCGGTTCCACACCCAGACGGGCGGCAGCACCCTCACCGCGCAACAACCCGAGAACAACATCGTCCGCGTGGCGCTGCAGAGCATGGCCGCGGTGATGGGTGGCACCCAGAGTCTGCACACCAACGGATTCGACGAGGCGCTCAGTCTGCCCACCGAGCGCGCGGCGCGGATCGCCCTACGCACGCAGCAGATCATCGGTTACGAGAGCGGCATCGCCGACACCCCCGATCCGTTGGCGGGCAGTTACCTCGTCGAGTCGCTCACCGACGAGATCGAGAAGCTGGCCCTCGAGTACATCGCGCGCATCGACGAGATGGGCGGCGCGGTGGCCGCGATCGAGGCGGGCTACCAGATGGACGAGATCGAGCAGGCGGCCTACGAGTACGCCAAGAGCATCGACGACGACGAGCGGGTGATCGTGGGAGTGAACAAGTTCGGCGTCGACGACGATCCCGAACCCGAAGTGTTCCCGATCGACCCGGCCCTGGAGCGCGGCCAGAAGACCCGCCTCGCCGCGTACAAGGCCGCGCGTGATCCGGGGCGTCTCGATGCTGCGCTCGCCGATCTGGTCGCGGCCGCCCGGGGCACCGACAACCTGTTGCCTCCCATGAAGGCGGCCCTGCGCGCCGACGCCACACTGGGCGAGATCAGCGACGCCTTGCGCGGAGTGTTCGGGGTCTACCAACCCTGAGCGATGCCGGTCAGCGCGTGATGTGCGCGACCGTCGGTACCGGACGAGCCGGGGTCTCGACCTCGTCGGCGACCCAGCCCAGGTAGAAGATGCCCACGATGTGGGTGTCGGTGTCGAAACCCGCGAAGTCGGCCACCGCCGCGTGGGCGCCCTTGGGGCACGACCCCCAGTAGGTGGCGATGCCCCGGGACGTGGCGGCCAGCAACAGGTTCTGCACGGCCGCGGCCACGGCGTCGCGATTCTCGGCGGTGCGCTCGGCAGTGTCGCCGGGGGCGGAGCCGACGACGAGCACGTTGGGGGTCCGCTCGTATTTCGTGCGGGCCTTGAGCACCTTTGCTTCGTCGTCGCCGTGCGCCGCCATGGCGTCGGAGACGACGGCACCGAGGCGCGCACGCCCGTCACCGGTGATCGAGGCGAAACGCCAAGGCCACGTGCGCTTGTGGTTGGGGGCCCAACTGGCCAGGGCACAGAGTTCGTCGATCACCGCGTCGGGCACGACCCGCGCGCGATCGACGAACATGTTCGTGCGTCGCGCCTTGATGACGTCGTCGATCGGATGCGAGTCGCTCACTTCGCGAAGCGCTCCGCGAGTCGTTGCAGCGTCTTCTCGATCGACTGACGGTTCTTGGCCGGGTAGTTCATGACCCGCATCATCAACTGTGACTTCGACGTGTTCCAGTCGAACTCCTCGGTGACCATGGTTCCACCCTCGACGGGTTCCAGGATGTAGCGCCACACGTGGCCGCCGAAGTGTCGCCACGCGATGCGCCGGGGCTCGTCGAACTCCACGACCTCGTTGGTGATCTTGTACTTGACCCCGATCTTCATGTCCATGCCGAACTTCGCGCCGAGCGCGAGCCGGGTCGGTGCCGACGACTGAGCGTTCTGCACCGAACCCGACCCGTCGATCTCGCCGTGCTTCGACGGATCGGCGAGCAGATCGAAGATCTGCTGCGGCGTGGCGTTCACCTTCGTGGTGACCGAGACGATCTTGGCCGGGTCGGGGTTCATGGGGGCTCCTTGGTTGGGTGACTGTCGGTTTCAGTGGCCGAGACGGGCGTGGACGGCTTCGGCGGCGCGACGACCGGAGAACAACGCGCCCTGGATGGATGCGGTGTCGCGGTGGTCGCCGGCCACGAACATGTTGTCACGTACGTGCACTCGTTTCTTGGGCGAGAACGGCGGGCTCTGGTCGGGTTGGCCGTGTTCGATCCGGTAGGAGCGCAAGTGGGTCCATCGAGTGGCGCTCGGGCCGAACATGCGCACCATCTGCGACCTCACCCGCGCCTCGAGGTCGTCGTCGAGCGACCCGGGTACGGCGGCGGCGATCAGGTGGCGGCCGGACGGCGCGTAGTGCGGACTGATGTTGCTCATCACGGCGATGTTGAGTGCCGGACCCTCGGCCGAGCCGTCGAGGATGATGTAGCGCGAGTCGGTGGGCGACTCGTCGGCGGCGAAGTAGACGCACGAGACCGAGCGCGAGCGCACCGGGGGCAAGCCGAGCAGTTTCTGGGCGGCGGGACCCTCGGTCGCCACCAGCACGGCGCGGGCGTGGATGCGACGTCCGTGCACCTCCACTCCGTCGGAGCTCACGGCCGTCACCGGCGACGAGAGGTGGATGACGTCCGGTGGCAGATGCGCGGCCAGTTGCGCGGGAATCTCGCTCATTCCGCGGGCCGGAACCGCGGCGTCACCCATCGAGAGCATGCGGAAAACCGCGTCGAACATGCGCCGCGAGGCGTCGATGTTCGGATCGAGTTGGATGCCGCCGACGAGCGGGGTGAAGAAGGTGCGCACCATGCGCTCGGAAAACCCGGCTTCCCGCAACATCTCGGCGGTGGTGATGTCGGGGCCGCGCAACAACCCGGATCCGTCGCCGCGGCGCACGCGAGCGCGCAGCCGAGCGATGCGGGCCTTGTCGAAGGGTGATCCGATCGGGGCCAGTGCCGTCGAGACCAACGACGCGGGCTTGCGGAACGGGTCGGACACCGCGTGCCCACGACCGTCCATCCACACCAGCGCACCAGGATCGAAGGCGCGGAGGTCGAGTGCGGCCAGGTCGAATTGGGTGCGCAACTCGGGGTACGCCGTGAGCAAGACCTGGAATCCCCGATCGAGCAGGAACCCGTCGACCTGGTCGGTGCGCACCCGTCCCCCGACGCCGTCGGAGGATTCGAGCAACGTCACCTGTCGTCCGAGTCGGTGCAGGGTGCGCGCCGCTGCGAGTCCGGCGAGTCCGGCTCCGACCACCACGACGTCGGTTCGGGCGGGCAGTTCGCTCATCGGGTCAGCGGTTCAACAGCGCGCGAAGGGCCGACTCGAGGTCGCCGTGCGCGAACGAGTACCCGTCCGATTGCAGAGCACGGGGCAGCACCTTCTGGCCGGTGAACAACAGCGCGTCGGCCAATTCGCCCCCGAGCAGCAACTTGGGTCCGAACGACGGCACCGGCAGGAACGACGGGCGCTTCAACACCTTGGCGAGAACCTTGGTGAACTCGGCTTGGGTGACCGGGGTGGGGGCGGTGAGGTTGACGGCCCCCGAAACCTTCGAGGACAACAGGTGGTCGATGGCCGCCACCTCGTCGTCGATCGAGATCCAACTTTGCCATTGTCGGCCGCTTCCCCTGCGGCCTCCGGCACCCAACTTGAACAGCGGCAGCAGCTTCTTGAGCGCCCCGCCCCGCGGGCTGAGCACGATTCCGGTACGCAGGAACACGGTGCGGATGCCGGCCTCGACCGCGGCGGCGGCGTTGCGCTCCCACTGCACGCACACGTCGGCGAGGAAACCGTCGCCGGCCGCGGACGTTTCGTCGAAGACGGTGTCGAGCGACTCGCCGTAGATGCCGATGGCCGAGCCCGACAGCAGCACCTTCGGGCCGTCGGCCAAACCGGCCATCGTGGAGGCGAGCAGCTCGGTGCTCTTGGTGCGACTCTCCAGGATCTCGCGCTTGTAGTCGGTGGTCCAACGCCGGTCGCCGATACCCGCACCGGCGAGGTGGACGACGGCGTCGACGCCGCGCAGTCGGTCGCCGTCGATCGTCCCAGCGGCCGGGTGCCAGGCGATGGTGTCGGTGCCGCTCGAACCGGATCGGACGAAGCGCACGACGCGGTCGCCTCGCGCGGAGAGATGGTGGGCCAACGCGGTGCCGATGAGGCCACTGGCGCCGGTGATGGCGATGGTGCGGGAGGTCATGGCCGCAGGCTACGACCGGACGCCACCGACTGAGAGACCGGAGGCGCGCGGACCGCGCGACTAGATCTCGACGTGCGATCCGACCTCGAAGATCTGATCCTTGGGCAGGTTGAAGAACCGTCCGGCACTGTCGGCACCTCGATTGAGGAGCACGAAGAGGTGCTCGGCCAACGGATGCATGCCGGGGGCCTTGCCGGCCACGATCGATTCGTGCCCGAGGAAGAACGTGGCCGTGGCCGCGTCGAACTCGTAGCCCCGCTCCTCGATGATGTCGAGCGCGGCAACGACGTCGGGCTCTTCCATGAAGCCGAACGTCAGCAGGATCTCGAAGACCCCGGGTTCGACCTTGGACAGTTGCACCCGCTCGCTCGGTTCGACGCGGGGCACCTCGGCCGTGCGCACCGCCACGATGAGCGTGCACTTGTGGAGAACCTTGTTGTGCTTGAGGTTGTTCACCAGAGCCGGGGGCGCCTTGCCGAGGTCCTTGAACATGAAGACCGCGGTGCCGGCCACGCGGGCCACGTCGACGTTCTCGTCGAGCACCTCGACGATCGGGCGCTCGCCGCGGTGGATACGCGCGGCCACCAACTGGCGACCGCGCCGCCAGGTCCACATCTGCACGAGCAAAGCGACCGCGACGAGGAGTGGGAACCAG
Source organism: Actinomycetota bacterium (assembly GCA_046093625.1). Taxonomy (GTDB): domain Bacteria; phylum Actinomycetota; class Acidimicrobiia; order Acidimicrobiales; family Ilumatobacteraceae; genus Casp-actino8. The sequence goes on along the minus strand of JBJTFY010000087.1, from coordinate 3,797 downwards.
CCTCCGTGCGGGATCTTGGGGATGTTGGCTCCGAGGAAGGCGAGGTCGATGGCGAGACCGGGCAGGCAGAGTGCCAAGGCCTTGGGTTTCGACCAGCCCCACCGGTTGACGGCCAATACGTAGAACAGCATCGTCGTGATGGCCATGGTCGTCGTGACCGCGATGCCGTAGGCCGCCGCCAGGTTCTTGGAGGTCTGGAACGTGATCACCAACCCGATGCAGCCGGCCATCAGCAACCAGTTCACGAGCGGCACGTACACCTGACCGCGGTGATCCGACGAGGTGTGCTGGATCTTGACGCGGGGGAGATAGTCGAGTTGCACCGCCTGCACGGTGAGCGAGAACGCGCCGGAGATGAGGGCCTGCGAGGCGATCACGGTGGCCATGGTCGCCAACAACACCAGGGGAAGTACGCCCCACTCGGGGACCATCTTGAATAGCGGACGCTCGACGGCTTCGGGGTCACCGAGGATCAGTGCCGCTTGGCCGAAGTAGTTGCGCAGCAGCGCGGGCAGCACGAGGAAGTACCAGGTGATTTGGATCGGTCGGCGTCCGAAGTGTCCCATGTCGGCGTAGAGGGCCTCGCCGCCGGTGACGACGAGGAAGATCGATCCGAGGGTGAGGAACGATTTCATGGGGGACTCGGCGAAGAAGTCCACGGCGTACATGGGGTTCACCGCTTTGAGCACTCCGGGTCGCTGGGCCACCTGATTGAGGCCGAGGCCGGCCAGCGTGGTGAACCACACGAGCATGATGGGACCGAACACCCGCCCGATCCCGCCCGTGCCACGACGTTGCACGAGGAAGAGAACGGCCAGGATCGCCACCGCGATCGGGATGATGAGGCTGTCGAGGGCGGTCGTGGATTCCTTGACACCCTCGACGGCCGACAGAACCGAGATGGCCGGGGTGATGAGACCGTCTCCGTAGAGGAGCGCGGTGCCGAAGATGCCGAGCAGGATGGCGACGCTGATCTTCCGGCTGGCCTCACCCTTGGGCATGATCATCGCGGTGAGGGCCAAGATGCCGCCTTCACCGTGGTTGTCGGCGCGCATGACGAACATCAGGTACTTCACCGAGATGATGATCAGCAGGGCCCAGAACGCGAGCGAGGCGACGCCCATCGCGTACACCGCGTTCGAGGCGTCGAGGTGATGCTCCTCGAACGCCTCGCGGAACGCGTAGAGCGGGGAGGTTCCGATGTCGCCGTACACGATTCCGAGTGCACCGAGGGCCAGGGCGCCGGTGCCCACGGTGGCGTGCGGCGCGTCGCCGGGTCGCGGCGCAGGGGTCGTCTCCGGGGCGGTGGCCGACCCGTGTTCGGAAGTCACGGGCGAATGCTACCCACGGGGTGCGGGTGCTCGCCGTGTCGGGCCCTAGCCTCGACCATCGTGAAGACCCGCACGCTGATGCTGCTTTCGGTGGTGTGCGGACTGCTCATCGTCCTCGCCGGCGGCATCAAGTTGTTCCAAGTGGCGTCGGATCGCACCGACATCCCGGTGCTCTCGGTGGGCGACCGCGCGCTGGTGGGCGACATGACCGTCGTCGTGGAATCGATCGAACCGTCGCCGGACGGCGTGGCGGTGGCGGTGTCGATGTCCGGGGTGCCCGGCGAGGCCGCCCTCGGAGGCTGGAGCATGCTCGGTGACGGCGAGTTGCTGGATCCCGTCGATGGTGGTGACTCCGACACGTGCGACCGAGCGACCGTGGTGCCCGAGGGCGGCGCGACGTTGCACTGCGCGTTGCGATTCCCGGCCGCCGACGCCGTCCAGTACGTGGCGTACCAGCGGGGTGGCGAGCTGCGGCGCTGGGCGCCCTGATCCGCCCACCCGGATCACTCGCGGCCCCATGAAATGGGTCATGAGCCCCGTTCCGGACCCCCGGCGACCGCTACCGTTGGTCTCCGCACAGCGCCGCGAGCGCAACGATGTCGGAGGTGGTCCGTACGGCCGAGCAATTTGACCTGGTGGTGATCGGTGGGGGTCCCGGAGGATACGGAGCGGCGCTGTACGCCGCGTCGGCCGGCATGAACGTGGCGCTGGTCGAGCGTGATGCTCTCGGCGGCACCTGTCTGAATCGCGGGTGTATCCCGGCCAAGGCGTTCCTCGAGACGGCCGCGGTGTTCCGTCACGTGGCCCATGCGGGTGACTTCGGCATCGTCGCGTCCAGTCCGGCGGTCGACTTCGCCACCACTCAGGCTCGCAAGCGCAAGATCGTCGACGGGTTGGTGAAGGGCATCGGCGGCATGTGCAAGGCGCGCAAGGTGACGGTGTTCAACGGCACCGGGTCGCTCGGTGCCAACCGCACCGTCGAGGTTGCCGTCGCCGACGGGTCGACGGCGACCCTGCAGGGGGCGAACGTGATCCTGGCCGCGGGCTCGGTGCCTCGTACCATCCCCGGCTTCGATCGGGGCGGCCCGATCATGACGAGCGACGAGGTGCTCGATCTCGACCACGTACCGGCCCGGGTGGCCGTGATCGGCGGCGGCGCGATCGGGTGCGAGTTCGCCTCCACCTTCGCCGATCTCGGGGCGACCGTCACGATCCTCGAGGGTCTCCCCAAGATCCTGCCCGGTCTCGACACCGACGTCGCCAACGTCGTCGTGAAGTCGTTCAAGAAGAAGAACATCGACATCCGCACCGGCGTCGCGGTGAAGAGCCATGCTCCGACCGCCTCGGGCGGCACGGTCGTCACCTTCGGAGAGGGTGAGACCCTCGAAGTCGACGCGGTCGTGGTGTCGGTGGGGCGCCGTCCCTTCGCCGATCTTCTCGGACTGAACGGCACCGGCGTGGTCGTGAGCGATCGCGGCTTCGTCGAGGTCGACCCGTGGTGTCGCACCGGCGAAGCCGGGGTCTACGCCATCGGCGACTTGATCAACACCCCGCAGTTGGCGCACGTGGGGTACGCCGAGGCGATCTTGGCGGTGAAGCACATGTTGGGAGAGAGCCCGCTACCGATCGCGTACGACCGCGTGCCGTGGGCGATCTACTGCCACCCCGAGGTGGCGTGGGCCGGACCGGGCGAGGATGCGGCCAAGGCCGCCGGTCTCGACGTGGTCGTGAGCAAGCACCAGTTCCGCGCCAACAGTCGCGCTCAGATCCTGGGCGAGATCGACGGGTTGGTGAAGATCGTGGCGAAGAAGAACGCCGACGGGTCGGCGGGCCAGATCCTGGGCGTGCACATGGTCGGCCCGTGGGTGACCGAGCAGTTGTCGGGCGGATACCTCGCCGTCAACTGGGAGGCCACGGTCGAAGAGGTGGCCGAGTTCATCCAGCCCCATCCGAGTTTGAGCGAGTTGTTCGGCGAAACCGTGCTGTCGATGACCGGCCGTAGCCTCAACTCCTAGAGACAATCAGCGACGCGAACGAGAGACGAAGGATCAGGGCCATGGCAGAGGTAACGCTTCCCCAACTCGGTGAAACGGTCACCGAGGGAACCATCACGCGTTGGTTCAAGAAGGTGGGCGACACCGTGGCCGCCGACGAGCCGCTGTTCGAGGTGTCCACCGACAAAGTCGACACCGAGGTTCCTTCGCCGATCGCGGGCGTGCTGCTCGAGATCCGCGTCCCCGAGGGCGACACCGTTCCCGTCGGTGCGGTGATCGCGGTCGTCGGCGCGGCCGGCGCGGCTCCCGCTCCCGCTCCCGCATCGGCTCCGGCACCGGCTCCGGCACCGGCTCCCGCACCCGCTCCCGCACCGGCTCCCGCACCGGCACCCGCTCCGGCCCCCGTACCCGCTCCGGCTCCGGCCCCGGCAGCCGCGTCGATCGGGCCCGACAACCGGCTGCTCTCCCCGGT
>JBJTFY010000086.1:0-2073 GCA_046093625.1 Actinomycetota bacterium | reverse complement strand
TTCGGGATGACGACCGTGCGCGCTCGGGGTGGTCCACTGCACCAGCACGACCTCGCAGGGTTCGTCGGGGAGGCGGAGGCGAACGAAGGAGGCTTCTCCCCCGTCGATTCCGAGGTGCGTCGTGTCGTTCCATGTACCTCGCGCCGTCTCGGAGAACCCGATCCCCGCGTACCACGGCAGCGAGGTCTCGAGGTCGGAGACCGTGATTCGCAAGTGCCGCATGCGCGACTCGCCCTCCGGAATGGTCGCGTCGGCGAACAAGTCGAACAGCGTGCCGGTGGGATCGGCCACGGTGACCCAGCGGTCGGTCCAGTCGGTACGTCCCTCGGCCACCACGGTGCAACCCGCCTCGGCCATGCGTCGCAAGGTGTCGTCGAGGTGCGGTACGGCGACCCCCAGCGATTGCATGCCGACGTGCGTGGCGTCACTCATCGGACGACCGATGACGGTCGGACGCACCCACTCCTGCACCTCGATCGACGGACTGGTGCGCGGACCGCGCTTGTCGTACACGAAGGCGGCCCCGCTGACGATCTCACCCTCGATCCCCAACAGTGAACCATCGGACGGATGCAGCGGAGTGCGCATCACCTCGCGCATGTCGAGCACGTTGACGAGAAAGTCGACCACCTCGTCGGTGTCGTCGCAGCAGTAACACATGTGCAGGAATCGGCGGGCGGGTGCTTCGGGGGTCACGGCTTGCGACAGTACCCCACCGACCCCGACGACCTGCCAGAATGAGCGACGGAGCGGAGGGACCATGCAGGACAAAATCGACGGACGCCGACTCGAGGGCAAGGTGGCCTTGGTGACCGGAGCCAGCCGTGGCATCGGTACCGCGATCGCCCGTCGTCTCGCCGCCGAGGGCGCCACGGTGGCCTGTACCGCTCGCACCCTCGACCCCGATCCGCGCTACCCGGGCACCCTGCACGAGACCGTCGCGATGATCGAATCGGCGGGCGGCCGGGCGGCGGCGTTCAAGGCCGACTTGTCGAACGGCGACGATCGCACAACTCTCGTCGACGAGGTGCGTGCTGCGCTCGGGCCCATCGACATCTTGGTGAACAACGCCGCGGTGACGTTCTTCCTGCCCATCGACGCCTTTCCCGAGAAGCGCTTCAAACTCATGATCGAGACCCAGGTCTGGAGCACCATCGACCTCGCGCAACGCGTGATCCCCGACATGCGCTCGCGGGGTGCCGGCTGGATCCTGAACATATCGTCGCGCGCGGCCGTGAAGCCGATGGGACCGCCGTTCGAGGACTTCTACAAGACCGGCAACTCGTCGGTGTACGGATTGTGCAAGGCGGCCCTCGAGCGTCTATCGCTCGGCATGGCCGCCGAGTTGTTCGACGACAACATCGCGGTCAACACCTTGGCCCCGTGGGACAACGTGCCCACGCCCGGTGCCGGCGTGCACGATTTGGTCGAGAAATATCGCCTCGAACCCGAGGAGATCATCGCCCAAGCAGCCCTCGAGCTGTGCTCCGCCGAGCCGCAACGGCTCACCGGTCGCGTCGCCTACAGCCAGAGCCTCATCCAGGAACTCGGCGTCCCCCCGCACGCGATCACGGGCGAGCCCATCGGCACGTGGCCCGCGGCCCACTGAGGCACCGCACACCATGTCGTCGTTCCGTCGTGGCACCTGGACCAACTGGGCCGGCAACCAGTCGGCCACACCGTCGGCGGTGCATCTCCCCCGCGATCAAGAAGAGGTGAGCACGATCGTGCGCCGCGCCGCGGAAGCGCGTCGCACGGTGAAGGCGATCGGCAGCGGACACAGTTTCACGTCGACCGCGGTCACCGACGGCGAGATGATTCGCCTCGACCACCTGCGGCGACTGGTCGCCGTGGATCGGGCGGCCTCCACCGTCACCGTCGAAGCCGGCATCACGATCGCGGACCTCAACGAGTTGTTGCACGGACTCGGCTTGGCCATGCCGAACCTGGGCGACATCGCCTACCAGACCATCAGCGGCGCCATCGCGACCGGCACGCACGGCACCGGCCGCGCCCTCACCGGCATCGCCGCCCAGGTGGTGGCGATGCGCGTGGTGGCCGGTGACGGCAGCG
>JBJTFY010000085.1:0-2280 GCA_046093625.1 Actinomycetota bacterium | reverse complement strand
CCGACCCGACGGATCAGTGACTGCTCGGACACGGCCAGGATCGACGTCGGGATCACGCGACGTGTCATCACGTCGAGGAAGTGGCCACGTGGATCCACCCGAGTGACGACTCGGCCGCTTGCATCAGTCGCGGCGAAGCTCAGCCATCCGCCACTTTCCAACCGACGGAGGACCATCGGAAGCGCCATCACAGACCCATCGCCATGTGAGTCGATGGCTGCGGCAAAGAGCTCGTCCTCCGTTGCTGGACCATTCCTCAGGCGGGTGAGGGCGGCCTTCAGACCCGGGTCTCGAAGGGGTAGCCGCGACTGGACATGGCCATGGTTCATCACGAGAAGGTCGACCTCGAATCGTGATTCGGTCTCTGGTCTCAGCGAAAGAGTTTCGAGGAGATTTCCTCGGTGACTATCTGAGCGGTCCATGTAGTCACCCCCCAATCAGAAGAACACGGAGCGAGGATTCATGTCGGTTTCGCTCAAAGGGGATTCCCGCCGACCCATCGTGACTGGAGCTGAATAGAGCCGTCCGGGTCCGAGCCGGCGCCAGAAGTGGCGCAGACCCGGTGCCATCACCTTGGCCACTGACAGGTCGAGATCCGGGCGTGTCTGGTCGAGCACGATCACTTCGTGGCCGGCCGCTGCAATGGCAGCAACCGAAGTTCGAACGTCCTGTGCAATGTCATCGCTCGAGAGCCCCTCGTACTTCTTCGGATCCACAGCGCCCACAGTGAGATCCGGTAGGACGTACGGCTCCGAGTCGACGGTTGAGTTCTCCCACCATTCGATTGCGTCGGGATCGTCGAGCCAATAGTTGGTCGTCCCATCGGCTCGGCGTTCACAGACTGCTGGCAAGAACTGGTTGAGCTCGGTGAGGGCGCGCATCGCGGCCATATGAGGATCGAGATGCGCTCCGAAACCGATCAGGATGTCTTCCGTTGGCCCGCCGTGTCTTTGTGATACCCCGGCAAAGACGGGAATTCCAAGGTCGGTGGTGAGATCGAGCACCCAGAGAGAACGATCGAGCTGCTCGTAGTGATCACGGAGAATCGCAACGTACGGCTCGTTCATGGCGTCAAGATCCACCGCGGGAAGCCGGAGGCGGTTGTACCACCAGATGGCGGCGGCATCACGCTCGACTAGTTCGAGCAGTCCCTGCAGAATTGCTTCCTCAAGGGAGTTTCCGGCTGCGTTTCCGTTTGCATCGCTCGCGCAGAAGAAATGCGCGGCTATGTCAGGGTGTCCAAAATAACAGTAGCCAGTCGGGACCAGTCGAGCTTCGTCGTCCCGAAGAGACCAGGCAGTTGTCCAGTCGATCTCACGCTGCTCGTCGAAGCGCTCGGGAACGATGTGATAGGTCGACAGATTGGCTCGGTTCCAGTCGTCGCGTCGCTCGTATTGAACGTCGGAGAATCCGAGAAGATCTGACGGATGAATTGCGTATTCGAGGTCGGTGAATCTCGCCCGTTTTCTAGGTTCGTCCCCTCGAAATACACCTGAGTATCGCTCGATTGCCTCACAGATCGCGCCGACCTTCGCTTGCACGTCGGTCCGACCCTTACCACCACTTCTCCCACGCAGGTTCTTTCGAAGAAAGAAGGTGCTGTCTTGCATCAACGCGAAGTTGTGGCCCGATGCGTAGCTATACGTCACTCCATCGTCATTGATGGTCTGACGTTTGAGAGAACTAACTGCTCCCGTGAGAGGACTGACGTGTCGAATGAGTCGTTCGTATGTCTCCTCGGGACGCTCGATCCGATGTCCACCGTCGGCGGTGTATCGCTTGTTGGCGGGCTGAAGGGTCACCTTCGGGGGCCGAACCGCGAGAGACGGATCGCCGCACACGTGACATTGGGGTCGCCGAACGACCTCGTGTCGCTCTGATCGATAGGTCGTGGCGTCGATCGAGACGATTCGACTCCGTGTTTCCACTGCGCTTCCACCGACAAAGGCAAGAAGCTCGGAGGTGACGAATCCGGCAGCAAGTGATCGTGTCGCCTGATTCGCCGGAGGTGTTGATGGTCGACGCAACATCGTGTCGCGTTTACGATCGAGATACGTGTCGAGTTGGCGATTGCCCCGTAGTCGCATTTCCAGGCAATGCCAGCACGCCGTTTCGCCGGGTACGAAGAGTGGACCGATCTTGATCGACTCGCCGGACGGCGTCACCAGAATCCAAGGCCGATTGGCCTCGCGCATACGCGTGTCGACTTCGACCAGTCGCTCGTCAAGTTGATCTTTGGCGATGACGATGGCAATGGTTCGTTCGAACTCGGTGGAGGAG
>JBJTFY010000084.1:0-11848 GCA_046093625.1 Actinomycetota bacterium | reverse complement strand
CCCCGACTCGGGGGGCGTGGGGGCGGATGGACCGACCCACCAGCCGATCGAGCACCTGGCCGCGTTGCGGGCCATCCCCGATCTCCAGGTGATCCGACCGTGCGACGCCAACGAAACGGCCCGGGCCGTGCGCGTGGCTCTCGAACATGACGGTCCCACCGCTCTGGTGTTGAGCCGACAGAACCTGCCGGTCGTCTGCGACGGTTCGGCGGTCGACGACGGTGCGGCCGTCCTGCGCGACGGCTCCGATCTGTGCCTCGTGGCCACGGGCAGTGAGGTGTCCGTGGCGTTGGCCGCCGCCGACCTCCTCGCCCAGGTCTCCGTCTCCGCGCGAGTGGTGTCGATGCCCTCGTGGGACCGCTTCGAGTCGCTGTTGCGACGCGATCCGACGGCCCGCGAGCGGGTGTTGCCCCCGTCGATGCCGACCGTGTCGATCGAGGCCGGTGCGACCCTCGGCTGGCACAAGTGGGCCGACGTCTGCGTGGGCATCGACCGGTTCGGCGCCAGCGCGCCCGGTGGCGTGGCCCTCGATCGGTTGGGGATCAACGCGGCGAACGTGGTCGAGACGGCCCGCCGACTGATCGGTCGCTGAGTCCGGGGTGTCCCCCGGGCGCGCGCGAATCTGACACGCTGGTGCAATGACCGAACGCCTCCTTCGCCTGCACGCCGATCACGGTCAGAGCCCGTGGCTCGACAATCTCCGACGGGGTTTGCTCGACGACGGCAGCTTGGCTCGTATCCGCGATGCCGGAGTGCGGGGACTCACGTCCAATCCCACCATCTTCCAGAAGGCGATCCAGGGATCGAGCGACTACGACGATCAGTTCCGCACCGCGATCGCCTCGGGTTCGTCGGTCGTCGAGTGTTATTGGCAGATGGTGCTGTCCGACATCCGACGCGCCGCCGAGGTGTTCGCCGTCGTTCATCGTGAGAGTGACGGACACGACGGATACGTCAGCGTCGAGGTGGATCCCAACTTGGCGCGCGATGGCGCGGCGACCCTCGCCGCCGGCCGGGCGTTGTGGGCCGAGGCCGATCGACGGAACCTGATGGTCAAGATCCCCGCGACGATCGAGGGCCTACCGGCGATCCGATCGATGATCGCCGAAGGTCGAAACGTCAACGTGACGTTGATCTTCGGGCTCGAGCGTCACCAGAGGGTGATGGACGCCTACGTGGACGGTGTGTCCGACCTCGTGGACGCCGGCGGTGACGCCGCGTCGGTGGCCAGTGTCGCGTCCTTCTTCATCAGTCGCGTCGACAGCGAGGTCGACAAGCGTCTCGAGGCGATCGGTACGACGGAAGCGCTGGCGTTGCGTGGTCGCGCTGCGATCGCTCAGGCCCGGCTCGCCTATGACGCCTTCCGACGCACGTTCTCTGGTGCTCGCTGGGCCGAGCTCGCCGCCCGCGGAGCCCGAGTGCAGCGACCCCTCTGGGCGTCCACGAGCACCAAGAATCCGGGTTATCCGGACACGCTGTACGTGGACGAGTTGATCGGACCCGACACCGTCAACACCCTGCCCGATGCCACGCTCGAGGCCTTCGCCGATCATGGCACCCTCGCGCGGCGTATCGACGCCGACGTCGACGAGAGCCACCGCGTGTGGGAGGCCCTGGCCCGGGTGGGAGTCGACATGGACGACGTGGCCGGACAACTCGAGCACGAGGGGGTCGTGGCCTTTCAGAAGAGTTTCGACGAGTTGATCGCCGCGCTCACCGAAAAGCGCGCGACGTTGGGTGTCTAATCCTCGATGAGGTGAGCGGCCTTCTCGAGCGCGCGACGGGCTTGGGTCAGGATGCGGTCGACGGCTGGTCGACCCGTCTTGCGCGCGCTGGCCTCGCGAAGAATGTCGAACTGGGCCTCGTCGAGACGTTCGATCACCCGGCGGATCTCGTCGGCGATCTCGGCCAATCGAGCTCGTTGACCGGCGTCGATCTCGGCGTTCATCCGTGTCATGTCGTTCATGTCGTTCGGGTCGTTCATCGCGGGTGGTCAGGTCCTTTCGAGAGCAGCAGCGACGAGGTCGATCGGGTGGCGCGCGTCCAGTCCGGCGTGACCGAGGAACATCGAGCAGCCGGGATTCGCCGACGCCACCACGCAGTGTGGATCACCGGCGGCATCGACGATGGCCGCCACCTTGCGAGTACGGATCTCCCCCGCCAACGTCGGTTGGAGATACGAATACGCACCTCCGGCGCCGCAACACAATCCGTCGTCGGGGATCTCGACGACCTCCGTGACGCGTCGCAACACCCGTCGGGTCGCGTTGTGGACCTTCTGAACGTGTCGGTGATGGCACGGATCCTGCACGACCACGCGCCCGGACGGAGGTGGTAACTCGAGCTCGTCGACGTGCTCGGCGAGCCACTCGACCGCGTCGCGCACGCGAGCGGCGAAGGCCGTCGCCTCGGCGGTGCCGAGGAGTCGGGGGTACTCCTTCATGGCGGCGCCACATCCGGCCGAGTCGACCAGGATCACGGCGTCACCGGGCAACGAACGCATGGTGCGCTCGGCCAGTCGGACGGCCTCGGCGTGGCGCCCGGCGTGCGTGGCCAGAGCGCCACAACACCCACCGGTGCGACCGGGCACGGCGTGGGTGAGACCGAGTCGCCCGACGATCGACGCCAACGCGACGTGGGTGTCCGACTGCGTCACGTCCATCACGCAGCCCGTGTGGATCCAGACGTCCGGACCCGTGCCGCGACCGCGCACCGAGCCGGTCGGGCGTGGTCGTCGCCACCTCATTCGCGGGGTGCGGGCCAAACCGAAGCGCTCCGGGGCGAGACGTTGGGCGACGACGATCGCGGGACGACCGAGAAGGAGCAGACGGTGGCGGGGAAGAATCCGCAAGCCGAGGCGTATCCACCGGGGCAAACGACGGGTGGGAAGATCGCGCTTGGCCGCCTCGATCATGCGACCGTACGGCACGCCACTCGGGCAGGCCGGTTCGCAGGCCCGGCACTGGACGCAGGTGTCGAGAAACCTCACCACGCCGTCGTCGAGTTCGATCGCACCGGACTTGACGGCAGCGATCGTCGCGATGCGTCCCCGGGGCGACAGGGCCTCCTCTCCCGTCACGCGAAAAGTCGGACAGTGCGGCAGGCACAGGCCGCACCCGACGCACGTGGCGACGTCGTCGTCGAGGACCAGCGAGAAGTGGGTCGACGACACGAGGCAAAACTAACCCACCACCACCGGTGCGGGTGCTGACTAGGGTGCGCCCATGACGGAAACTCCCGACTCCCCCCGCGACTATCTGGGCGCGTTGCGCGACGTCACCGCGACGTTGGTCTCGCTATCACCGGCGATCGTCGACGCGATCGTCACCGACTGCCCCGGTTGGGTCGGTCGCGACGTGGTGGCCCACCTCGGCCGGGTGTACGCCAGCGTGACGGCGATCGTCGATGCGCGCGCGACCGGTCCGGTCGATGCCGGTGATCTGGCCGTCGCTCCCGCCGATGGGACGATTCACGACTGGATCGCCCGGCGCAGCGCCGAGATGCTGACGGCCCTCGAGGGTTTGGCCCCCGACGAACGGGTCTGGACGTGGTCCACGGACCACACCGGTGGTTTCTACCACCGGCGCATGGTGCACGAGACGACGGTGCACGTGGCCGATCTGCAACGGGCGATCGGACGCACGCCGACGATCGATCGTGCCATGGCTTGCGACGGAATCGACGAGGCCTACGAGTTGATCCTGCCCTTCGGGCTGAAACGACGGAACCGGACCTTCCCCACTTCGACCTTGCATCTCCACTGCACGGACGGACCCGGGGAATGGCTGGTGGTGCCGCGCGGCGACACGGTCGATCTGACGCACGAGCACGCCAAGGGCGACGTCGCCTGGAGAGGACCGGCCGCATCGTTGTTTCTCGCCGTGTGGGGACGGCGGGTTCTCGACGTCACGGCGTTCGGCGATCCCGGGGCGTCGCGCGAGTGGTCCGAACTCGGGGTGTGAGCGGTGGGTTTGCTCGGCATGTACCTCGCGTATCGCCACGGTCGTCGGGCGCGTCGTCGTGACGACACCCGCGACGAACGTCTCCGGCGCCGACAGGCCGCCGATCGGTGTTTCCGCTGCGGCAAGCCCTACGTCGAGCACGTGAGGGCGAACTTCTACCGCTGCCCGTGAGGACGCGTCTCAGACGGCCGACCACATCGAATCGTCGGTGCCGCGCCAGTACGCGAGGCGACGCGCGGCTTCGGGGCGGGCCCGGGGGTCGGTGATCGCGGCGCGCACCCGCATCACCGTGGCGACCACGAGGCGCAACTCGGCCAGGGCCTCGGCGAATTCGTCATGACGAAAGTCGTGTCCGTATCCACGGGCGAAATCCTCGTACGCACCGGCTCGTCCGCCCCAACGTTGCGACCAACGCATGAGCGGCGCGTGGTCCCACGACCCGTCGGAACGCGCCAGCAGATCCCAATCGAGGATGAGAGTGCGCCCGGTGCCCCGTTCGACGATGACGTTGCCCGGATGCAGGTCGCCGTGAACGACCACCATCGGACGTCGGCGGGGTCGATCGAGGATCGGCGCGAGGCGGCCCCAGACCGGTCGCAGGACGTCGGCCGTCGAGGGATCGATCGTTCGCAGGATCTCGGGTACCTGCCACCAGGGGAACTCCGAGGCGTCGGGAAGGGGGTGCCGGCGTTCGACGGCCTCGACCGCGAACCCGTGCAGGAGTCGCACGGCACGACCGACCGTCGACCAATCCGGATCGGCGGACTGGTCGACGTCGACGCGTCGCCACACGGTGGCCGCGAGCCGCGGTGATTCGGGATCGTCGGTCGACGCGAACGAACGGTCGCAATAGGGTTCGACGACCGGGAGATCGTGGTCGATGAGGTGACGGGCCAGATCGATGGCCACCAACGGATCGACGGTGGTACGGGCCACGCGGATGACGGCGGGTCCGCTGGCGTAGATCGCGTTCATGCTCGCGCGCACGAGCACCGGTGGCGGCAAGGCGAGATCGCGGGCCACCCGGTCCGCGAGACGATCGGCCCGGGCCACGTACGAACCGATCGGCTGGTCGACGAGGGGGCGCATCACCAGTCGAGCGGGTGAGGTCCGTGAGCGAAGCGCTGCTCGGGGTCGAATTCGTCGAGGAGTCGATCGTGAATGGCGCGCACGGCCGCCGACGCCACCGACGGCGCGACACGCTCACGAGTGTGCGTGATGCCCGTTCCCACTTCGACGATCGCGTCGGAACATCCGGTGGTCGGCGACCGATACGGGTAGCCCGACAGGTCGGGCGGTGCGTCAACCACGGTCACCGCCGAGCCGAACTCCCGCCGCCGGGCCGCGATGTCCGTGGGGTGACCTTCCAGATGCACCCACGCCGACGTTCCGTCCCACAGGACCGCCGAGGGTCGGTACAGACGCGCGACGAGCCCCGCGGGTGACGAGAGGCCCGACAGGCGCCACCACTCGCGGTGTCGGGGCAAGGGCCGCGTCCGCAAGATGACCTCGGCGAGTCCGCCGATCCGACCGCGTGATCCGACCAGCAATCGACAGAGGTCGAAGCCACTCACGTTCTTGACGGTCGGGCCGCCGGCGGTGACGAGCCGACCACGTCCGTCGACGAACCGTGCCCGCAACAACGCGTCGCGCATGCTGCCCCGTCCCAGCCGCAGGTGATCATCGATGCCCATGGCCAAGGCACCTCCGACGGTGCCCGCGCAGTGACGGGCCTGGCCGAGGTTCGCGTACTGACCGCGCTCGGCGAGTGTGGCGTCGAGTTCGGCCAACGTCGTGCCGGCTCCGCACGACACCGTCATCTCCTCGGGGTGGTATTCGACGATCCCGACCGGGGCGCGAACGACCCGCACCCCCGACGGTGGCGGCTGGCGACTCGAACTGCCGGCGAACCAGACGGGCCCGGTCGGACCGACGTCGGCCGCGTACTCCTCGACCGAACGGCTCAGACCCACAGACCCTCCACGTGGCCGTGGGCGTCCCCGCAACCCGCCGGACTGGGCAACACCTTGTGCGGGTTCGCGAGCCCGTGGGGATCGAACGCGCGGCGCAGTCCACTCTGAGCCGCGAGGTCGACCTCAGCGAACATGAGCGGCATGTAGTCGCGCTTCTCCAGACCGATCCCGTGCTCGCCCGACAGGACCCCTCCGTACTCGACACTGATCCGAACGATCTCGGCCCCCGCCGCGTGCACCCGTTCGAGGACCCCGGGCTCCCGGCGGTCGAAGATCAGCAAGGGGTGCAGGTTGCCGTCACCGGCGTGGAAGACGTTCAGGACCCGCAGTTCGTGCTTTGCGGCGATGCGGTAGACGTGATCGAGGACCTCCGACAGATGTCGACGGGGAACGACCGTGTCGTGCAGGTAGTAATTCGGCGCGATGCGAGCGATGGCTCCGAACGCGTTCTTGCGCCCCTTCCAGAGCAGGGCCCGCTCCTCGTCGTCGGCCGCGATGCGCACGGAACGAGCCCCGTGCGCGAGGCCGATTCGGTGGACGGTCTCGGAGTCCTCCTGCACCGCGGCGGGCGATCCCGCCAACTCGACCAACAAGGCCGTGGCGGCGTCGGTCGGCAAACCAGCGTGAACGAAGGCTTCGACAGCCTCCAGACACAAGCGGTCCATCATCTCGAGCGCGGCCGGTACGAGTCCGGCGGCGATGATGGCACTCACGGTGTCGGTTCCGTCTCGCACCGTGGAGAAGTCGAGCAACATGGTGCTCACCGCCGGCGGGTTCGGAGTCAGGCGCACGCACACCGCCGTCGCGATACCGAACATCCCCTCGCTACCGACGAACGCACCGCGGAGATCGAACCCCGCGGATTCGAATCGATCGTCGCCGAGCCGAACCATCGTGCCGTCGGAGAGCACCACGTCACAGGCGAGCACGTGCGCCGACGTCACCCCCTCGGCGAGACAGTGCGGTCCCCCACTGTTGTTGGCGACGTTGCCTCCGATCGAACAGCTCTGCTGGCTGCTGGGGTCGGGGGCGAAATGCAGTCCGTGCTCCGATGCGGCCCGGGTCAGGTCGAGATTCAGGACTCCGGGCTCGACCCACGCAGTGCGGGCGTCGACGTCGATCGAGATGATGCGGTCCATCTTGCTCAAGCAGACCACGACCGATCCGTCGACCGGGGTGGCTCCCCCGGCCAGCCCGGTGCCCGAGCCACGGGCCACGAACGGGACACCGAACTCGTGACAACAACGCACGATCGCCTGTACCTGATCGGGCGTGCGCGGATAGCACACGATGCCGGCGCGACCGACGAGGTTGGAGGCGTCGTGGTCGAAGAGGTGCACCTCGCTGCGTTCGGTGCGCACCGCCGAATCGCCCACCACGCTCCGCAGGCGCGTGACGAGGTCAGCGTTCGCAAGCACCGACGAATCGCTCACCGACGACGACGACGCGGTGTGTCCTCGACCTGTCGCAACACGATGACCCGTGCCGGTTCGACCGGGGTGCCGTCGACGAGAACCTCGTCTCCGGGTGCCAACGGGGCGAGAGTCGACGGCGAATCGAGCGTTTGGAACCGACCGTCGCGCCGCGCGCGCAACTCGGTCTCCCGCGCGCGCATCGCGTCGCGACCCTCCCGCCACGCGTCACCGAGGGTGCGGGCCCGTTCGCGCGTGGCTTCCGCGGCGCGGTTGGCCACCTTCACGGGGGTCAGCGACGTCACGGTGCGCTTGACGCGACGGCCGGCGAACAACACGCTGCCCACCCCGGCGACGACGCCGGACACGAACCACACGAGACGACGGATCATCGGCGCTTGCGCTCCTCGACCACCACGAGATCGGCCCGTCGAGCCAGGGCGCGGGTTTCGCGCCGCCGGAGACGTCGCGCCGCCCGCGTCGTCCCGGTGGCCAATGCGGTGGCTTTGATCACCGGAGCCGACAACGCCAAGCGGGCCACCCGACCGGTCCCGGCCACGGCACCGGAGATGGCCTCGGCCGATCCGAGCACGCGGTCGAATCGATCGAGGTCCTGACGGGCCTCCTCGACGGCGTCGCGGGCCTCGTCGGTCGACGCGCGCAACTCGGCCAGCAACGGACGGGTCTCGTGGCGAAGATCGGCGAGCTCTCCGCGCAGGGTACGCAAGGTGTCGAGCACCCGCATCAACACCACGACGAGCGCGGCGAAGCCGATGGTCAGCAACACCGCGGCCAGCAAGATGGCGAGTTCTCCGGCGGTCACTGCTCCTCCTCGGTTCGTTCCTGCATCCTGCGCCGCACCTCGTTCTCGCGTCCGTGGACGCTCGGAACGTACCACTCGCGCTCGGTCAGTCCCTCGGGAAGATACTGCTGGGGAACCCATCCGCGCGCGTCGTCGTGCGGGTAGCGGTAGTCGACGCCGTGTCCGAGGCTGGCGGCACCCGGATAATGGCCGTCCCGCAGGTGAGCCGGCACCTCACCCACGACGCCGGCGCGGATGTCGGACCGCACGTCCCAGATGGCGACGGCCGCGCGGTTGCTCTTGGGTGCCGTCGCGAGGTGCAGTGCCGCCTGAGCCAGGTTCAACTGGGCTTCGGGCAAACCGACGTGTTCGACGGCCTGGGCGGCGGCCACGGCCACCAGCAGCGCGGTCGGATCGGCCAAACCGATGTCTTCGCTGGCGAAGATGATCATGCGTCGCGCGATGAAGCGGGCGTCGTCGCCGGCCTCCAGCATCCGCCCGAGCCAGAACACCGCCGCTTGCGGGTCGCTGCCCCGCATGCTCTTGATGAAGGCACTGACCACGTCGGAGTGGTCGTCGCGTCCGTAGCGCAACGCACTCGTTCCGAGGGCTGCCTCCACGTCGGCGATCGTGACGTCGGCCGGATGGGACAGCGCAGCGGCCACCTCGAGTGACGTGAGAACCTGTCGACCGTCTCCGCCGGCGCGGTCGAGCAGCAGGTCGACCGCCTCCGCCTCGGCCCGCACCCCGAGAGCGACGAGTCCCCGCTCGACCAGGGTACGGGTGGCCTCGCGCGACAGAGGCTCGAGGCGGAACAACGTGCTGCGCGAGCGCAAGGGTGCGTTGACCTCGAAGAAAGGGTTCTCGGTGGTGGCGCCGATGAGGGTCAACGTGCCGTCCTCCACCGCGGGCAACAGCGCGTCTTGTTGCGACTTGGAGAATCGGTGGATCTCGTCGAGGAACAAAATGGTGCGTTGGCCGTGCATCCCGAGGCGCTGACGCGCCCCGTCGATCACCTCGCGAACGTCCTTCACCCCGGCGGTCACCGCGCTCAACTGGACGAAGGCCCGCTTGGTGGTGCCCGCGACGGCCAGAGCGAGCGTCGTCTTTCCCGTTCCCGGAGGACCCCAGAAGATCGTGCTCGTCAACTTGTCCTGCTCCACCAGACGACGAAGGGGACGGCCGGAACCGACGAGGTGCTCCTGACCCACCACGTCGTCGATCGAACGGGGACGCAGACGCGCGGCCAGCGGCGCCTGTTCGCGCAAACGATCCTCGGCCGCCGACGAGAACAGGTCGCTCATGGAAGGAGGCGCGAGAACGCGCGGGCGTAGGCGTCGCGACGGAACTCCACGACGTGGGCGAGCAAGTGATGAGGATCCATCCACCGCCAAGCGGAGAACTCCTGCCGATCGGGAACGGGCGTCAGGTCGGAATCGAGCGCTCCGAAGAGGAACCACTTCTGGATCTGACCCCGTCGGCGTTCGCCGTCCTTGGCGACCGAACGGATCGACGCCGGCCACTCGTAGGCGATCCAATCGGGGAGCTCGGACACCAGTCGCACGTGATCCGCGGTCAGACCGGTCTCCTCGGCCAACTCGCGCCAAGCGGCGTCGACCGGCTCCTCGCCCACGTCGATGCCCCCTTGGGGCAACTGCCAGGCTCCCGGTGCGTCGACCCGCTCGAAACAGAGCAGATCACCGTCCTCACGGCGAACCACCAGTGCCACCCCGGCGCGGAAGAGTTGGGAGGGCATCTACGACTCAGGTCTTGGGTGGCAGGGTGCGGATGCCCAACTCGTCCAGTTGTTTGGTCTCGGCGCGGGTGGGCGCGTTCGTCATCGGGTCCTGACCGCTCTGAGTCTTGGGGAAGGCGATGACCTCACGGATGTTCTCCTCCCCGGCCAGGATCGCGACCAAGCGGTCGAGGCCGAACGCGAATCCGCCGTGGGGCGGCGCTCCGAAGGTGAACGGCTTGAGGAAGAATCCGAACTTCCGGTTCGCCTCCTCGTCGCTGATGCCGAGAGCCGTGAACACCTTGCGTTGCATCTCGGGCTCGTGAATTCGGATGCTCCCCGACCCCAGTTCCCATCCGTTCAGCACCAGGTCGTAGGCGAGGGCGCGCACCGACAGCGGATCGGTCTCGAACTTGTCGAGGTCGTCGGGATGGGGCCGACAGAAGGGATGGTGACCGGGCTTGGGGCGACCGGTCTCCTTGTCGACCCCCACGAAGAGCGGGAACTCGACGACCCACACGTAGCGATACGGACCTTGGTGCACCGGCGGGCGACCGAGGTCGTTGCGCAACTGGCCGAGCACCTCGCACGTGGTCATCCATTCGTCGGCCACGATCAGCACGAGATCGCCCACCTCGACGGCCAGCGCCGTCACGAGGGCCGCTTGCTCCTCGGCCGAAAGGAACTTGGCCACCGGCGAGTCGAAGCCGTCGGCGGTGCGCTTCAGCCAGACGAGACCTTTGGCGCCCATCTTCTTGGCCCGGTCGGTGAGCTGGTCGAGTTTGTTGCGACCGAATTCTTCCGCCCGACCGGATGCGTTGATGCCCTTGATGCACGGGGCCCCGGCGAAAGCCTTGAATTCGGTGGTCGAGAAGACCGCCGTCAGGTCGTGCAACTCCATGCCGAATCGCAGGTCGGGCTTGTCGACGCCGAATCGGTCCATCGCCTCACGCCACGTGATGCGCTCGATGGGGGCGGGTCGTTCACCCGTGACGGCTTCGGCGGCCGAGAGCACGGCCTCGCTGATGGCCGCCAGCACGTCGTCCTGCTCGACGAAGCTCATCTCGGCGTCGAGTTGCATGAACTCGTACTGACGGTCGGCCCGCAGGTCCTCGTCGCGCAGGCAACGGGCGATCTGGTAGTAGCGATCGATGCCGGCCACCATCAGCAACTGCTTGAACAACTGCGGGCTCTGGGGCAGTGCGTAGAAGGAGCCGGGCTCCTTGCGCGAGGGGACGAGGAATTCGCGCGCACCCTCGGGCGTGGAGGGCACGAGCATGGGTGTCTCGACCTCCACGAACCCCTGACGTTCCATCGCCGCACGTACCGCGGAATTCACCTTGGCCCGGGTGCGGATGTTGCGCTGCATGCGCTCGCGACGGATGTCGAGGTAGCGATACTGGAGTCGGGTGTTCTCGGCGACCTGATCGGCGCGTTCACCGATCGGGAACGGTGGCGCCTCGGCCGCATTGAGCACCTCGACCGTGCAGTCCTGGATCTCGATCCCCCCGGTGGGCAGCCGGTCGTGGACCTTCTCACAGGGACGGGCGCGCACGACGCCGGTGACCGAGATGCCCGCATCGGGGCGGACATCGACCGCGTTGTCGACGACGCACTGGGTGACGCCACTGTGGTCACGCAGGTCGACGAAGGCGAGGCGCTCGCCGTGCTCGCGTCGGGTGGCGACCCATCCCGCGAGGGTGACCTGCTGACCGATGTGCTCGGCGCGCAGGTCGCCGCACCGGTGTGTCCGCATGGATGTGGCGCTCATGTGATGACGTCCCTGAGGTGTGAGAGGAGATTCGTGCGATCGATCTGTTGTTGATCGCGGCCGGTGTCGGCGCCGACGGTGTGCCCACGCATGTGGCGCACGGTGACAGTTCCGGCGGCGAGTTCGTCGTCGCCGATGATCAGCGCGACCCGTGCACCGCTGCGGTCGGCGACCTTCATCTGGCTCTTCATAC
>JBJTFY010000083.1:0-4163 GCA_046093625.1 Actinomycetota bacterium | reverse complement strand
CTCCCGGCCCGCGACCCACCGAGGAGTCGAGCCCGTCGACGGAATCGGGCTCGGCCCATGCCACCGCGGTACCGTCGCCAACGCTCACGCGCACCATGACCTCGTCGGCCCCGTCGAGTCGAATCGACGACAACACCCGGTCGATCGTCGGATGCGCGACCAGACACGAATCGACCACCACCACGTCGTGGCTGCGACGACGTCGGAATCCGACGCGACCGTCGCTCGCCGCGGCCAGCCGCACCGTCGTGCGGAACCGCTCATCCGGAAGGTCGACGGGAGCCAGGCGCACCACCGGTTCGTCGATGCGTCCCAGTCGTTCGAGTGACTCGCGCACGATGGCCACCTTGATCTCGCGCTGCAGTTGCGGTGTCGCGTGCTGCAGGTCGCATCCCCCACAACCGCGAACCACGTTCGGGCAGGGCGGCGTCGTGCGGGCGGGATTGGCCTCGATCACCTCGACCACCCGGGCGCGGGCGTAGTCCCGGGACTGCTTGACGATCTCGATGCGCACCGACTCGCCGGGGAGGGCGCCCTCGACGAAGACCACGCGACCATCGGGCAGACGCCCCAACCCGTCGCCTTCGGCCACGACCTTGTCGACGCGAACCGTGATCGTCGTCCGTTCGTTCGCCACCGTGCCGAGGCTATTGCGGGCTAGCGTGAGGGCGTGGCCTTGCCCATCGCGATCGTCCCGTCGGTGTTGCCGTGCGACTTCGCCCGCTTGGGCGCCGAGATCGAGGCCCTCGACGCCGCCGGGGTCGATCACTTCCAATGGGACGTGATGGACGGACAGTTCGTCCCGAACCTGACCTTCGGTCCCGATGTCATCGCCGCGGCGCGACGACACACCACCAAGCCCTTCGAGGCCCATCTCATGGTTCTCACCCCGGACGTTCTGGCGGCGCGGTACGTCGAGGCCGGTTGCTCGCGCTTGATCGTGCACGCCGAGGCGTGCACGCACCTGCACCGCACGCTCGGCAACATCGCGTCGATGGGCGCCGCTCCGGCGGTGGCGCTCAACCCGCACACCCCCGTCAGCGAGGTCGAGCACGTGCTCGACCTGGTCGACATGGTGCTCGTGATGACGGTCAACCCCGGGTTCGGTTGGCAGTCGTACATCGCGTCGATGGAACCCAAGATTCGCGAACTGCGCCAACTCATCGACCGACGCGGACTCGCCGACCGTGTCCACATCGAGGTCGACGGCGGCATCGGACCCGCGACCATCGCCGGGGCGGTGTCGGCCGGAGCCAACGTTCTCATCGCCGGCACCGCGCTGTTCCGCGACGAACACGGGTTGCGGCACGCGGTCGACGACCTGCGCGCTCGGGCCGTGGCCGCCCGCGGCTGATCAGCGTCGACGAGCCGGTTCGCCGTCCCACACACGCCGACCCGAGCGCCACACCGTCACCACGAGGGCACGCAACGTCGCGAGGCCGAGCAGACCTCCGAACACCCAGACGAACGGCAACACGAGCGCACGGGCGAGACGACCCTTGGAACCGGAGATCGGGGCCAGCACACCGCTCTCGACGGGCTCGCCGTCGATCGTGAGGGTCCGCACCGCGTCCTCGACCTCGGGACAGTCGGCCGCCGCCTCCATGCCGATGATCTGACTCCCACCGAAAAGGGGCTCGGGGTCGCGGACCTTCGAATACAGGGCTCCCGTCTCGGGGTCGACCGCGGCGGCCACGATGTACGCGGTGTCGAGCGCGAGGAAACGCACGTCCTCGCGATAGAGCACGTCGACGAGTCCGGTGGCCGCGTAGCCCTCGAGGCTTCCCCCGCGCCTCTGGTCGATGCGGAACCGGGCGGTTCGCGGGTCGGCGGCCCCGATGGTGCCGACGAAGGTCGCGCGCACCGGAGCGGGCAACTCGCAACTGGCCGGGATCGTGCTGCCCGTCGTCGCGACGACCGAGGTCGGCGTTCCCCCCGCGTCACCGGCCGATCCGTCCTCGATCGGCGGATCCGTCGTCGGTGGTGCGGTCGTGGCCATCGCCGCCGGACCGTTCATGAACGCGATCGCGACGAAACCGAACAGGACGAGACCGAACCGGGCGACACGACGACACGACCTCACGTCGATCACGCTAGTGACCGCGCACCTCGTCGTCGGGTCAGCGGCCCTTGAAGGTCGGGGTGCGCTTTTGCAACCAGGCCGAGATGGCCTCGGCCGTGTCTTTGGTGCTGAAGTTGACCGATTGCGCGATGCCCTCGTCGTCGAGGGCCTCCTCCATCGTCACCTGCATCGCGTTGTTCAACATGCGCTTCGACTGCGCCAGCGCGATGGGCGGGAGCGCGAGCAACTTCTCGCACCAGTCGGCGACGAAGGCGTCGAGTTCGGCGTCGGGCACGACGCGGTTCAACAGGCCGAACCGATCGGCTTCCTCGGCCGAGAGGATGTCGGCGAAGAACGCGAGTTCCTTGGCCCGGTGGAGACCGACGCGCCGGGGCAACACCCACGAGCCGCCGCCGTCGACCGACAGCCCCCGCTTCGAGAAGATCTCCGAGAACCGCGCGGTGTTCGACGCGACGACGAGGTCGCACCCGAAAGCGATGTTGCAACCGACGCCGACCGCCACACCGCGCACCTTGGCGATCGTGGGCTGCGGGAGGCGATGGATCGCCATGATCGCGGTGGTCACCTCGCGCATCGAGTAGTAGTAGTGGCCGTGCTGGCGGGCCTTGGTCTGACCGTCGCGCGACCCGATGCTCGACAGGTCGGCTCCGCTGCAGAACTCGCCCCCCGCACCGGTGAACACGACCACCCGGTCGTCACCGTTGTGCTGGATCGCATTGAGTACGTCGATGAGTTCGGCCCACATCACCCCGTTGACGGAGTTCTTCGACGCGGGACGGTTGAACGTGATGGTCACCACGCCCTTGTCGCGCTCGACGACGAGGGTCTCGAGGTTCTGGACGGGATCGCTGGAAGCACTCACGACGTGGACGATAATGAACCCATGGGATTCAACCCCTATCGGAAATTCCGCGCCCGTCGAGCCGACTATTTCTTCGTCGTCGCCGCCATCGCGGCGGCGGTCGCATTGGTCGCCTGGGCGTTCGCGGGTTGATCCGATGGCGGCCAAGCGTCGGCGCGTCGGCATCTGGGACGGCCTCTACGGTCCGGTCGAGGTGCGTCGCGTTCAGCCGTATCAGGCGGCGAAGCGCTACGTGTGCCCGGGGTGCCACGGCCCCATCCCCGTCGGCATGGGGCACAACGTGGCGGTCCCCCGCGACGCTCCCGATCTGCGCCGCCACTGGCACTACGCCTGCTGGAACGGTCGCGCCAAGGCCTGAGTCAAAAGGCCCCCTCGATCACCTCGACACTCGGACCGTCGGCGCCCCACACCACGCAGGCCACGTCGAAGCGCACGGGGGTCCGCGCGCGGTGGTGTGTCAACCAGATCGCGGCCAGGCGGCGCAAACGGGACTGCTTGGCGTGACCCACGGCCAGGGCCGGAGAACCGAAACGATCACTGGCCCGGGTCTTGACCTCGCAGAAGACGATCGACCGGCCACCGCGGGCGACGATGTCGATCTCTCCCGCGCGACACCGCCAGTTCCGATCGACCACTTGGTATCCGTGTCTCGCGTACCACTCGGCAACGAGTTGCTCACCGCGCGCACCGAGCGCACGGTTGTGGCTCAGCTCTGACCGAACTCCTCGCGGGGCAGCTCCTCGACGTTCACGTCCTTGAAGCTCAGGATCCGCACCTTCGGGACGAATCGGCTCTTGCGGTACATGTCCCACACCCATGCGTCGGTGAGCTCCACTTCGATGAGCGGTCGGGCCGGGTCACCGGACACCTTGAGCTCGACCGAGTTCGCGAGATAGAAGCGGCGCTCGGTCTCGATGGCGTAGCGGAACATGGCCGCCACGTCTTGGTACTCCTGCGCGAGATGAAGCTCGCGATCAGCCTCGAAATCCTCGAGATCGTCGGTGCTCAATGGGAGGGTCCTCGACCCGAGAATCAGAAGTCGCGCTTCTCGCGGACCTTGGCGGCCTTACCGGAACGATCGCGCAGGTAGTACAGCTTGGCGCGACGAACGTCGCCCTTCTTCACGACCTCGATCTTGGCCACCGAGGGCGTGTGCACCGGGAAGGTGCGCTCGACGCCGACGCCGTAGCTGACCTTGCGCACGGTGTAGGTCTCCTG
>JBJTFY010000082.1:0-17499 GCA_046093625.1 Actinomycetota bacterium | reverse complement strand
GGCGTCCTCATCGAGTTCGGCGGGGGTGATTGGTGCTCCATGCTGGGCATTTGCCAGTTCGCGTTCGAGCGGGCGCGCGTGGCGACCGATGACGTGTTGCGCGACCTCGACGAGTCGTCCGACGAGACCAACGAATTCGTGAACCTGGCCAACACGACCGGCCCCGTGCCCATCATCGTGCAGGCCGACCAGTTGGCGACCGCGGAGGCGGCGGTCTCGACCACTCCGGTTCCCTACGACCAGGACGACGACCCGGTGGTCGACGTCCCGGTGGTGACGAACATCGTCGACCATCCCGAGCCGATCGACATCGAGGCCCCGAGCGTCGACGTGTCGGTTGTGTCGACTCCCGTCGCCGAGTCGGTCGAGCCGGCGCAAACCTCCGAGCCGACATCGAACGTCGTCCCGCTCTTCGCGCGCACTGATGTTCGCACGATCGCCGTGGCCGACCTCGACGACGACACCGACGACGACACCGACGACCTCGACGACGACGAGAACGACCCGCCGCTCGAAGCCCCGGTGGTGAGGGCCAAGCCCGCCGACGACATCTTCGCCAAGTTGCGCCGCGCCGGCGCCGACTCGGTGGCCAAAGAGGCCGAGAAGAAGGTCGGCAAGAAGACGACGGCCGTTGCCGTCGACGAGAAACCCGCGGGTCGTCCCAACGTGCCGGTGAAGCCCATCGAGGCTCCGGTGGTCGAAGAGGCGGCCACCTCGATCGCCGACGACACTCCGGTCGCCACCGTGTTCGACGTGCGCGACGAGGTCTTGGCCCCCGTCATCGCGACGCTCAGCCGCAAGGCCAAGCGCGTGCTGGCGGACGAACAGAACGAGGTGCTCGACACGCTGCGCGGGCGAACCAAGGTCAAGACTCTCGACGCGATCGTCGGTCCGAAGTCCGATCACGCGGCTCGGTACGTCGCGGCCATGGAGGCGGCCGTCAAGAGCGCGGCCCTCGCGGGCGCCCGCTCGTTGAGTGACGCCTCCGACAAGGAGTTGGGCAAGGACGTCGCCAAACAACTGACCGCGGTCAACGAACAGATCGTGTCCACGCTCGTCGCGCCACTGCGTGAGCGACTGAGTCGGTGCATCTCGCAGGCCGGCGGAGACAACGCCGAATTGGCGACGCTCGTGCGCGCGGTCTACCGCGAGTGGAAGAGCCAGCACATCGACGCCAACGTCGTCGACATCGCGCACTCCGCCCACGGTCGGGGGGCGTTGGCGGCCCTCACCCCGGGCACCAAGGTGTGCTGGAAGGTCGATCCCAACGGTCCCGCGTGCTCCGATGCCGAGGACAACTCGCTGGCCGGCGCGGTGCGGGCCGGTGACGCTTTCCCCACGGGTCACACGCACGCTCCGGCGCATTCGGGCTGCCGCTGTGCGCTCGTTCCGAACCAGAACTAGTCTCGCCCCGTGAGACCAGCCTCGGATCTACCTCGGGGGCCGCGTCGTCCCCGATCGCCTCGTCCTCTGCGGTTCTCGAAAGGACGCATGATCATCCTGATCGTGGCCGTCGTGCTGGTGTTGCTGGTGTTGTCCGCCCGCACACTGGCCGGCTTCTACGTCGATCTGTTGTGGTTCGACTCGGTGAACCGTGGGGACACGTTCTGGGCCGTGCTGAAGTCCAAGGTGTTCCTCAGCGCGGTGTTCTCGGTCGGATTCGCGGTGGTGTCGTTCATCAGCCTCACCCTGGCCGAGCGGCTGGCACCGCCCGATTTGCCCGACGGCCCCGAGCGCGAGATCGTGCAGCGGTATCGGCAGTTCATCGGTCGCCGCACCCGACTGCTCCGAATCGTCGTGTCGGTTCTGCTCGGACTGGTGATCGGACTGCCCGCCATCGCGCAGTGGCAGGATTGGCTCCTGTTCCGTCACTCCAAGTCGTTCGGGGTCAGCGATCCGCAGTTCGGAGTCGACGCCGGGTTCTACGTCTTTCGCCTGCCGTTTCTGACGTTCGTCGTCGACTGGGCCTTCGCCGCCCTCGTGATGGTCATCCTGCTCACGGCCGCCATGCACTTCCTCAACGGCGCGGTGCGGGTGAACATGCCGGGTCAGCGGATCACCAAGGGCGGTCGTGTCCACCTGAGCGTCTTGTTCGCCTTGCTCGCGATCATCAAGGCCGCCGACTACTGGTTGCAACGGTTCGAACTCACCGTGTCGTCCCGCGGAGTGGTGCAGGGTGCGACGTACACCGACGTGAAGGCCCAGTTGCCGGCGTTGAACCTCCTGATCATGATCAGCCTCCTCGTGGCCGTGCTGTTCGTCGTCGGCATCCGTTGGGGTGGATGGCGCCTGCCGCTGCTCTCGATGGCGTTGTGGGCCGTGGTGGCGGTGGTCGCGGGAGCGATCTACCCGGCGATCATCCAACGTTTCGTGGTGCAACCGAACGTCACCACTCGTGAGCGTGAGTACATCGCCCGCAACATCGAGGCCACTAAGCGAGCCATGGGAATCGACAACGTGGAGGTGGTCGATCTCACGGCGGCGGAGGTGAAAGCATCCGACGTCGAAGCCGACACCGCGTCACTGGCCGATACTCGGCTGCTCGACGTCACCGAGATGAAGGACCGGTTCGCGCTCGATCAGGGGCAGTTCGCGTTCTATTCGATCAACGATCTCGACGTCGACCGCTACGAGATCGACGGACGGGTGCAACAGACGATGGTCGCGGCCCGCGAGCTGAATCCCGACGGCATCCCCAACAAGACGTGGGTCTCGCGCCATCTGATCTACACCCACGGCTGCGGCATGGTCGCCGCCAGCGCGAGTCGAGTGACGTCCGACGGTCGACCCATCTACGAGGAAGTCGCGACCGCTCGCCCGCAGATGTACGTCGGTACCGAGCAACCGGGTTACGCGATCGTCAACACCAAGCAGGTCGAGCAAGCCTGTCCCGACACCGAGTCGGAGGCGTATTCGGGTAGCGCCGGAGTTCGCCTGAACTCGACGGTGCGTCGACTGGCGTTCGCTCTCACGCTCGGTGAGTTCAACCTGCTCGGCTCCAGCCTCATCACCGACGATTCGCGCTTGATCGACGTGCGCGACGTGCGCGACCGGGTGGCCAAGATCGCGCCGTTCCTGCATCTCGACGCCGATCCGTACCCCGTGTTGCAGGACGACGGTTTGGTGTGGGTGATCGATGCCTTCACCACCACGTCGCGCTATCCCTACGCGCAGCAGGCCAACACCGACAATCTGAGTTCGTCGTCCGGGCTCAATCATTCGTTCAACTACGTGCGCAACAGCGTGAAGGCGGTCGTCGATGCGTACGACGGCACGATCACGCTCTACGTCACCGACGCGACCGATCCCATCGTGCAAGCGTGGTCGAGTGCCTTCCCGGGCTTGTTCACGCCCGCCGATCAGATCCCCGAGTCGTTGCGGGCTCACTTCCGTTACCCCGAAGACCTCTTCCGCGTGCAGACGAATCTCTACGGCAAGTACCAGTTCGCCGACGTCGACCAGTTCTTCAACCGTGATGCCGCCTGGAGCGTCGCGCAGGCCGCTCCACGGGAGCCGGAACTGTCGAACGGTGCGGGCGACACCACCACCGTCGTGGACGAGACGGCCCAGGCCAACACCGGCGACGTGGCCGACGCCAACGTGGCCCGCTTCGAGCCGTACTACACGTTGTTCCACGCGCCGGACTCCGACGCCGAGACCGGAACGTTCTCGTTGCTGCGTCCGTTCGTGCCGTTCTCGTCGGACGACACGCGTAAGGAACTGCGCGCGATCATGGTGGTCTCGAGCGAGCCGGACTCCTACGGGCAGTTGAAGGTCTACCGTTACAGCGGAACCTTGCCGGCCGGTCCGGCGACCGTGGCGGCCGAACTCGACTCCAATCCGTCGATTTCCCCCGTCATCACCCAGTTGGACCAACGAGGCTCGCGGGTGATCTTCGGACAGCTGCAGATGGTGCCCGTGGGGGACGGATTGGTGTGGGTGCGACCGCTGTACGTGCGTCCTGACGACACCGGTAGCAAGCAGGTGTTCGTTCGTCGCGTGTTGGCGTGGCACGACGGAGAGGCCGTGATCGGAAACACGCTGACCGAAGCGGTCAATCGTCTGTTCCCCACGACCGACCTCGACTTGGGCGAGATTCTCGACACGGCCGGCGAGTCCCCCGACCCCGGCAGCACCGATCCCGGCACCACCGATCCCGATCCGACCGATCCCGTCACCACCGACCCCGCGGTCCTGCTCGAGCAGGCTCAGGCTTTGTTCGACGAGGCCGATGCCGCACTGCGCGACGGTGATCTCGGTCTGTATCAGGACAAGGTGGCCGAGGCTCAGGGTTTGATCGACGAGGCGTTGACGCTCCTCGGCGGGTGATCAGCGCTTCTTCATCGCGATGTCGGCGACCTCGGCGAGGTCTTGGCTGAAGCGAATCTCGTAACGCGCCTGCTCGTTGGCGAGTCGTGCCTGGTCGCTGCGCACGGCTTCGACTTGGTCCGGTAGGTCACCGATCGTGGAGGCGATCTCGTCGGTCCGGGCGCCGAGTTTGTCGATGTCCCCCGACAACTCCCCGAGTTGATGGGTGACCTCGGTGCCGACCTGGGTCACCCGCGCCCCGAGACTCACGATGCGGCCGTCGATCTCGTCGAGGCGTCGTGAGTGTTCGGCATCACCGGAGGAGATCGACTCGAGGCGCTGTTGCAACTCGTCGATCTGTCGGCGCAACTCGGCCACCTCGGCCGGATCGACCGGCGGCGTCTTGGGAGCGCGCTTGAACAGGCCCATACGCGAACAACCGTAGTTCTACACTCCGGGCGTGCGGTGCATGGCGGTGGTGATGGCGATGGAGGCCGAGTCGCGACCGGTGATCGAGCGACTGGGCGCGCGTGAAGTCGACGGTGCCCCACCGTTGCCCGCGCGATTTTTCCTCGCGCGCATCGGGCGGTGTGACGTGGTGGTGGCCGTGAACGGGCGCGACCGGCGTCACGGGGTGGACTCGATCGGAACCGACGCGGCCGCTTTGACCACGCTCGAGGTGGTGCGTCGTTTCTCGCCGGACGTGTTGATCTCCGCGGGCACGGCTGGTGGTTGGCAGTCGAAGGGCGCCCGCATCGGTGACGTGTACGTGAGTCGGGAACGATTCGTTCACCACGATCGCCGAATCGCCATCGACGGCTTCGACCGCTACGGAGTGGGTTCGTATCCCTCGGCGGACACCGCCCACCTGGCCGAGGCGTTGGGCCTGAAGCGGGGGATCGTGACCACCAGCAACTCGCTGGACGAGAACGACGACGATCGTTCGATGATCGCCGCGAACGGTGGGGACGTGAAGGAGATGGAGGCCGCCGCCGTGGCGTACGTCGCCGAACTGGCCGGTGTGCCGATGTTGGCGGTGAAGGCCATCACCGATCTGGTCGACCATCACACCGCCACGGCCGAGCAGTTCGCGACCAATCTGGCCATGGCGTCGGCACGTTTGGCCGAGGAACTCGTCCGCGTCGTCCAATTCCTGGTGGGTTCGGGTGAAACTCCGGTTGGGAACAGCCGGTCGAACTCGTAGATTGATCTTCTTCATCGCGGGGTGGAGCAGCCAGGTAGCTCGTCGGGCTCATAACCCGAAGGTCACAGGTTCAAATCCTGTCCCCGCCACCAAGGAAGTCCCGGAATCTGGAAACAGAGACCGGGACTTCGTCGTTTCCGGGTCATTGGGTGGTCGTCGCTGTCGTCTCTGCTCGAGTCGCGACCGGGCGAACTTATGGCAGAAGCATCGTCACAACTCTGACTAATCTCGTCCACGTCGATCGACTCGCGTCCGAGTACGCCGTCGAGGGAGTGCACCGATGTCCAAGACCCCTACGCCCGAGCAGATCTCCGAGTTCCTCGCCGGGCCCGAGGGTCCGGTGGTTATGTGCAATCTGCTGCGCCTCAAAGCCGGTTCGACGACGACGAGCGACGGTGCACCCGATCCCGAGGTGTTCGCCGAGATGATGCTGTACGCCCGGGGATTCCGCGAGTTCGCCGAGAGCCACGGCGCCTCGTTCGTCTTCGCCGGCATGATCGACTCACAGGTCATCGGCGCCGGAGGCGAGGGATTCCAGTTCATGTCGATGATGCGGTACCCGTCGCGTCAGGTGTTCGTGCAACTGGCCATGGACCCGCGCATCGCCGAGACCATCGGCAAGAACCGCGACAGCGCGCTCGAGAGTCAATGGCTCTTCGCTCTCTCGGAGGTGGCGGCATGACCGCGATCGACGACATCCCGGTGGCGTCCACGCCGCCCGGTGGGTACGGCGAACACGACCGCGATCGATACGAGCGCACCATGCCGCCGCCGATCCTGGCCGGCGCCCCCGACGTATTGGCACCCAACGTCCCTGATCTGCGTGGTACATGGAGAGTGGTCGACCTGCGCTCGAACGGTGAGCCGCTTCCCGCCGCGAGTCCCCAATGGCGCCACGTCGAACGCATCGAACAGTCGGGTGACCGGGTGGTCATCACCGGGGGAGGCATCATCCACGACTTTCCCCATGCCGACGGCACGTTGGAGAACGCCCTTCGGGACGTGATGGCCGTCGACTTCTCCACCCCTCTGGTGGTGACCGCGGCGTTCGAGAACGGCGTGTTCGTTCTACGTCCCGACGGAAACGATTCCGTTCGCGTCACCCGGCATCGCGAAGGCGATCATCTCGTGTGGGACTACGCGGGTGTGTTCCGCGCCACCATGGGACGCGTCGATCGCTGAGCTGTGGCGGTCGCGTGAAGCTCCTCATCCGCACGTAGCGGAACCGTCAGCCCAGGAACGGCCGTAGCTCCACCCGGCGACCGCAGGCGTCCGAACCCGCCCGAGCCAGGGACTCGGCGACGTCCCGATCGGGGGCGTCGATGATCCAGAAGCCGCTGTAGAAGTCCGGTCCGGAAAACGCCGAACCTTCGGTCGAGGTGCCTCGTCGACCGTCGACCACCCGCGCCGAGTCGGGCCCGGCGATACCGGCGGCCATGACCCACATCCCCTCGTCCCGCAACCGGTCGTTGAAAGCGTCGATCCGGGTCATTTCGTCAGTGGTTCCCGACCCGGAGACGGTGTCGACGACGAACAAGATGAATCGCACGGCGTGGCACGCTACTGCCCGGGCTTCGTCATATCGTTCTGCCGGATGACGCCTAAGGTCCGGTCATGGAATCACTGGCCCTCGCGGCGGCGATCGTCGTGCTGTCGATCGTCGTCTTCGGAGGTCTGTCGGTCCTCGTGGCCTGGCGGAACCCGAGTCACCCGTGGTCGCGGGTTCTGGGCGTCGTGGTGTCGATCCCCACGGTCGTGGCCGGGGGGTGGCTCGCGTGGATCGACGTGGGTGTCGGTGCTCGCGTGATCGGCGCCGTCGTGGCGGGGTTGGGTCTCGCGGCTTTCTTCCGAGCGGCCCGAAAGGGTTAGCTCTCCGAGGTGACAAGACTGAGCGTAAACGCTCATATGCCCAGGATGATCACCGTGTGAAGGCGGCCAAGTTACTCAAAGACCTGCGTCGTCGCGCCGGACTCACCCAGAGCGAAGTCGCCCATCGGGTGGGGATCCCCTCGACCGTCGTCAGCGCGTACGAACGTGGTCGGCGCGAACCATCCTTCGACGTCGTGTGTCGATTGGTGGATGCGATGGGATTCGCCATTCATGTCGACGGTCGAC
Source organism: Actinomycetota bacterium (assembly GCA_046093625.1). Taxonomy (GTDB): domain Bacteria; phylum Actinomycetota; class Acidimicrobiia; order Acidimicrobiales; family Ilumatobacteraceae; genus Casp-actino8. The sequence goes on along the minus strand of JBJTFY010000082.1, from coordinate 9,872 downwards.
TCGATCCCGAGGTTCAGGCGCGCAAACTCGTCGACGTTCTGCTGTTGGCCGAGCAACTGCCGTATCGAAGCAAGCCGTTGGCCAAGGCGCGTGTCCGATGAATCTTGTCGAGCGAATTCTCGCGGTCGCCGACGCCCTCGATAACGGAAACGTTCCGTGGGCGTTCGGTGGCGCGTTCGCATTGGCGTACGCGACCGCCGAGCCTCGCGGAACGAGGGACATCGACGTGAACGTCTTCGTCGATCGCTCCGTGGCCTCGAGACGTCTCGCCCGAATACTCAGAGCCGAGGACTCTCGCGTAGGCCGGTTGGCAACCGGAAAAGCCTGATCAGCCGGTGCAGTCGGTGCAGTAGTTGTCGTCCGGGGACTCGCCGCCGAGGAAGGCGAGCAACCAGTCGAGGAATCGCACGCCGTTCACCTCTTCGGTGTAGAAGTCGGCGCGACCCAGGATGGTGTGATCGTCGCCGGGTGACACCCAAGCGCTCACCGGAACACCGGTGGCCTCGATCTTGGACTCGCCGGTGCGCATCACGTCGACGAGTCCGTCGGGTGCGATACCCGCCATGCGGGCGAAGCTGGAGAGCACGTTGTCGAATGCGAAGTCGTGGCGCAGGAAGCGGATAGAGGGGTTGTGCTCGGCGGCCTTGATGAACGAATAGGCCGGGGTGATCATCGCGGGGGTGGCGTCGGCGAACTCGGGCCAGTCGGGCAACGAGTCGATGGTGCCCCAGTTCGAGGTGACCACCGAGATGGCGTCGGGAATCGCGCCGCCGCTGTCGGCGATGACCGAGACCGTCGCCTCGGTCAATTCGTCGGCGACCACGCCGGCGAACAGCGGAGTGGTGAACGCACCCGCACTCGATCCGGCGACGACGATGTTGCTCGCGTTCGGGAAACGCTCGATCAGCGTGGCCATGGCGGTCGAGGCGTTGACGTAACCCTTGTGTTCGACCACCACGCCGTTGCCGTAGTCCTTGGTGACGTTGCCCGCGTGCACGTCGCCGGTGCAGTACGGCACGAAGACGAAGCTGTAGTCGGCGAAGGGGTTCTCGGGATTGTCGAAGTCGAAGATGCCGTTCGCACCCTCGCCGGGAGCCGGGTCGATCACCTTCTTGTAGGTGGTGCTGTCGGGGGCGCACATGTCGCCCGTGAAACAGGCTCCACCTCCTTCGAGGTAGAACATCACCTTGGTGGGGTCGGCTTCGCGTACGTAGTACGAGAAGGGACTGCCGTCGGCGCACATGCAGTCGGCCGGAGCGGCGACGGTCTCCCAGGTGGGGGCGGGCGCTTCGGTGACGGGCGCTTCGGTGACGGGAGCCTCCGTGACCGCGACCGCCTCGGTCGTGACCGAGGCCGTCGTGGTGTCACCGGTGTCGTCTCCGTAACTCCCGCCGCACCCCACGGCCACCGCGAACACCGCGAACACCACTGTTGTGAATCCCCGTCGTGACATCTCGAACCCCCGTATCGACGTCGAACTCGTCCCGAGATCACTCGTCGTCGACCATCAACAGTACGGCATTCGGGGCAGAATGGTCGGGTGGGTTCCCCCTCCTTCCAGCCTCACCCCGATCGGTTGTTGCCGGATCTCTCGCCGAAACAAGAGTTGGTCTTGCTGGCCCGCACACTCTGGCGTGAGGGCTACAACGATCATCTCGCCGGACACATCACGGTGAACCTCCACGACGGCACACTGCTGTGCAACCCGTGGATGTTGCTCTGGAACGAGATCCGCCCCGAGCACATCATCCGTATCGATCTCGATGGAAAGGTCGTCGAAGGCGACTGGCCCGTTCCACCGGGCATTCCCCTGCATCTCGAGCTGCACAAGGCGCGACCCGGCATCGAGGTGGCGCTGCACAACCACCCTCTCTACGGAACCGTCTGGGCCGACATGGGGGAGATCCCGCCCGCCCTCGACCAGAGCAGCGTGCTCGGTGGCGGCGAGATCGCTCTCGTCCGCGAGTACGGCGGCTCGGTCGACGACCCCGGTAGCGCCGCGGCGGCCGTGGCCGCGATGGGCGATTCCGACCTGGTGCTGTTGGCCGGACACGGTGTGTTCGTGCTGGGCGGGTCCGTGCGCGCGGTGCACCAGCGTGCGGTGGCCCTCGAACAGCGGTGCCAGCGGGCATGGCACGTGCGCGCCGCGGGTGGCTCGGGCACCTCGGCATTACCGCAGTGGTACCTCGATCGCATGCGTGCGTCCGATGGCGACAAGTTCATCGGCTTCTGGGAGGCCATGGTGCGCCAGGAGTTGCGCGACGACCCGTCATTGTTGGACGGGTGCCGGTGTCCATGAGTGGGAGTCTGCACATCGAGGTCTCGTCGCGGGGGTTCGAGGCCAACGACGTCGGGCTCATCGACGTGGTCACCGATGACGTCGATGTCTTGTTCGAGTCGATCGTGTCGTCGCTCGAGGGAATCGACTTCAGCAACATCACACGTATCCGGGTCACCGGTGCCGAGGACGGCGTCGTGGTTCTCGACGTGGAGGGACGGCCTCTTCGTCCGATCATCTGGGGCCACGACGAGTCCAGTGTTCCCGACGCGGGTTGGTGTCTGAAGAAACACGACGAGGCGTGGTGGACACGTGAGGCGGGGATGGTTCCGACCTTTCGTGCGATGGTCACCAAGCTCTCCTGGCTGCACCGGAGCGAACCCGAGGTGTGGTCGCGGGTGGCTCGGGTGTGCAGCCCCGCCCAGTACGTGCGTTGGAGGTTGGGTCGTGACACCGGAGGCCCCATCGTGGCCTCGGCCGACGAGTTGGCGTCCACGGGCCTGTGGAACTCGGAAGGTTGCGCGGTCAGCGACGCCGTGACCGGCCTTATCGACGCGACGCGGAATTGGTCCGGTGTTCTGCCGGCGCTGCGACCCGCGGGCAGTTCGGTCGGCTCGCTGTACGGCGTGCTCGTGGTGTTGTAAACCCAGCGTTCATCTCGGCGTCGATACGGGGACACTTCGACGTCATGGTGGCGTCAAGCCCGTTCCCTACGTTGCGGATGTGACTGGATTCGGTCGACCCCTCGTGATGCTGGGCCTTTTGTTCGTGGTGTCCTGTGGATCGAGCGACTCCTCGGCTCCGACCTCCATCGCTCCGGACGCCAGGGTCGTCGTCGACCAGTCGACGAACGAGCTCGTGACCGCTTCGCTCCCTCGTGACACGTCGGGGGGCTCGGCGAACGGTGACTCCGGGACCCCGATTCCCTCATCGACTCCGAGTGCGCCGCCAACGACGGGTGCCGCGATGAGCACCGTGGTTCCGCTCGTGTCGCACATCGCTCCCGTGACACCGACGGTCTCTTCGGTGCCCGTCGAGCGTGAGATCCCCGTGCGGATTCCGTGCGATGCGGTTCCGGGAGCGTCGTGCGCCGGTGCCGACCTTCGGGGCCGGGAGTTGATGTTCGCCAATCTTCAGGGCGCCGACTTCTCGGGTGCGACGTTGAATGGTGCCGATCTGTCGGGTGCCGATCTGTCGGGTGCGAACTTCTCGGGTGCGAACCTCACCAATGCGAACCTGTCGGATGCGGTTCTGTTCGGAGCCGACTTCACCGGTGCCCGGCTGAACATGGCGAATCTGCAATTCGTCCTCTGGGACGATTCGACGGTCTGGCCGGTCGGCTTCACCCCGCCCGATTTCTGATCTCAGTCGAGGTCGGGAGCGGCGTAGGTCGACGGCATGTCGACCGTCCCGCGACGCCGGGCGAATCGCCAGCGACCGTCTTCCCGCACCAACTCGTCGTGGTGTTTCCCCATCATCGTCAAGCGGGGACGTCCGTCCTTGTCCCGATGGATGACGGTCCACATGACGCTCGATGTGGCACGGTCGCCGTGGAGGGCCACCTGCGGACTTCCGATGATGTGCAACGACTGCCCGACCTGTCCGTCGAGGGTGCGCGACATCAAATCGGCGATGGCGCGCGGACCCGTCGCTCGCCCCATCGGTCCGAGCAGCAGCTCACCGTCGCGGGCGAACAACGAGGAGTACCGCTCGAAGTCGCCTTCGTCGAGTGCCCGCCCGTAGTCGACGAACAGCTGGTGGATCTCCTGCAGATCTTCGAGGCGCCGTAGTCGTTGTTCGACCGAGTCCGACATGCCCACAGCGTACGCCCCGTTGCTCAGCGGCAACTCTCCAACTCGTACAGAACCACTCCGCCGCCCTTGCGCACCCACAGCCCCGCACCGGCCTGCACGAAGTGCGGTTCGAGGCGCTTTCGGTACCACGCACCGGTGCGGTGGTGAACCTGCATGTCGGTGGCGTCCACGTCGACGACCGTCGCGAAGTCGGCGGTCGTCGGGATCTCGAGATAGAGCACGTGTCGGCACGCCGCGGCGATGTTCTCGATGGCGGCCTCGACCGATGGTGCGTCCGGATACTGCAGGACACCGTGACAGATCACGAGGTCGTACTTGGTGCGGGGTCGCCACGAGCAGATGTCGCGGTTCTGGTGTCCGTAAGTGGCGCACGCGTAGGCGCTCACGTCGGTCGACGTGACGCGCACGCCCGAGTGCTGTTCGCGGTACCAGTCGCGCCACAGCCCGGGACCGGCACCGATGTCGAGAACCGTTCGGGGTGTGACGTCCCACCACGCGCACATTCCGTGCACCGCCGATGCGAGATGGGCGATCTTGTCGCGATCGTGCACTCCGTCGACGCCGTAGAAACGGTCGTAGTACTCGGCTTCGAAACGGGTCATCGGCGTCCGACGATAGTCAGACGCCGACGATCTATCTCAATCAGGTCACCTTCCGAGTCGATCGGTCAGAGCACCGTGAGCGAGGCGAGCACTTGATCGATCGCCTGCAGGTCGGCGTCTTCGATGATTTGCGCGGTGAGGATGATGAGACCGTCCGTAACTGGATCCCAGAAGGCTCCGATGACGAACAGCATCGAGTTTCCATCGCACATGCTGTACACCAGATACTGGCCGGCGACCGACCCGTTCGAGTACTGCTTCGTTCCATCGAGCGTGCAGATCGTCGAGAGACTCAGCGCACTGTCGATGGCGATCAGCGCGTCGTCGATCTCCTCTTCGTCGAGGTCCTTGGCGAAGATCACCTCGATACCTGCCGTCGTCCAGGTGTCCCGATAACCATTCAGGTCAGCGGAAGCCTGAATGGAAGGGTTCTGAACGCCGAAGAACTCCCACTTGGTGAAGTTGCGTTCGTACCACTGCACCGGGAGGTCGACCGCAAAAACCCCGTCGATGTCCGTGACCGTCTCATAGTCGTAGCTGCCCGATGAACCGGCACCCAGTTCATTCGAGATGGTTTGAGTCACTTCGAGTCCACGCTCGGGATTGTTCAACTCACCGCTGAGGATCTCTCCGGTGTCGAATCGCAAGACGGTGATCTCGATGGCGCTTTCGGTGCCTTGAGTTCGCAAAACGTCGCAATATCCGGTCTTGGTTGCTCGACCGTATTCGGAGAGATCCTGCGCGCTCACCACATCTCGACCACCGAGGCTGAGAACGATGTCTCCGGCTTTGATTCCCAGATCACTCGCCGGGCTCCCGGCGCGCACGCCGCTCACCCAGATGCCGGCCAGGTTCTCGCCGGCGACGGCGGTTCCGTTGATGCCGATGGAATCCTGATCCTGGCCTTGTGACAAGACGTCGACCACGTCGATGGCCAATTCGGAGGGAATGGCAAATCTACGGATCACCCCATTCCCGTAGAGGTCACCACCGGCGTAATGCACACCCACCACACGGCCGTCCTCGGTGATCACGGGGCCGCCCGAGTTGCCCGGCTCGGTCAAGGCGTCGTGTTCGAGGCTGAAGTCGAACGACGCCCATGCAGTTTCGCCGTCGGCCTCGGCTTTCACCACTGAACCTCGACTGATGGAGTACTCCGGATCACCCATGGGGAAACCGGCGGCCCACACGTCGATTCCGGCGTCGACCGTTCCCTCGAACCATTCGAAGTACGGGTAGCCGTCACCCTCCAGATCGAGAACTGCGAGGTCGTTGCACTCCGACATGCCGAGGATTCGTGCGTTGACGGGGCGATCCTCGCCGTCGACGAACACTTCCACCGATCCGGCGCCTCCCACCACGTGGTGATTGGTCACCACCAGACCATCGGCGCTGATGATGAAGCCGGTTCCCGATCCGACACCGGACTGAAAGCCGACTTCGGGATCGCGGAAGCTTCCTTGAGAAACGATGCGCACCACGGCAGCGCGGGCGTCTTCCTTGCTCGAGATGGCCCCCGATGCCGGAGCGCTGGTGGAATCCGAAGCAACGCTGGTGTCGGTGACGTCATTTCCGCCGGAATCTCCGCCGCACGCCGTTGCCGTCAGGAGCACCGCCCCCACCACGATTGCGATCCGTCTCATGTGTCCTCCCCACGTCGAACAGACGACCTTGACAAATCATAGTGTCAAATGTGCTGTCTCGGGGACGCCAACTAGCCTTCGCGCATGCCCATTCGCTCCCGCGCTCGTTCGGCTCAGGCGGTTCGACGCGATGGTGAGATTCTGGACGCGGCCCTGGCCGAGGTGGTGGGGTCGGGGATCGACCCCTCGGCATGCACCCCGTGGCCCGGCGGGTGGGGGTGACGGCGGGAACGATCTATTCGCGCCACGAAACCCCCGAAGAATTGGCGGTCGCGGTCTGGACCGAGCGATGTGCGTTCGAGACGTTGGACCTGATCGACGACTGCCTCGCGGTGGCACTCGGTCGGCGTGACGGGACCGACCTCGTCGAGCGAGCGGTGGGTGCGAGTGACGGCCTGCGGGCCGGCCTCGAGGTTCTGGCGGTGGCCCGTCGGCGCCCCGAGTTGGCCGAGATCGTGATGCCGCTCGTCCTCGAGCGTCTCGACTGGACCAACCGCGACGCCCGTGAGCGCGCCCGGATCGCGTTCCTGATCGGGATCGTCTGGGGCATCGTCCTGCACGACAACGTCTCGTCGGGTGACCCCGACGTCTGGCGGCTCGCGATGGCCCTGATCGTTCGATCACTCGGTGCCGGCTCGTCGCTCGGCGACGAGAACTGGCATCCGGAGTTGGGCGAGAGCATCAACGCCCACACGGGTGACCCGCTGCGTGACGCCCTCGTCGACAGCGCCGCGATCGTGATCGGTCAGGTGGGTCTGCATTCCACCACCGTGTCGCGCGTCGGTCGACGGGCCGGCCTCACCGCGGGCGCCGTGTACACCCAATACGCGAGCAAGGACGCGCTGTTGATCGACGCGATTCGGGTGCTGCTCGACGAGGCCATCACCGACAACCGACCAGTCACCGATCGAACCGTCAATCGGCTCGAGATGGGCAAGGTGGCGGCCCATCTGCTCACGCGAGGTGGCGGCGAGAAGCGACGACCGTGGCTTCGGTTCCGACTCGAGGCGTATGTCGCGGCCAGCCATCGACGTGATCTGGCGGCGGTGCTCGACGAACTGCACGTCGGCGGACGCACGCGGTATCACGCCATGCTCGCCCCAGCCGGGGTCACCCCCGCCGTGGCCGATCTGGTGGCGTTGGTGGGTCAGGCCATCCCGTTGGGTTTGGCGGTGCTCGACGCCTACATCGACGATCTCGACACCGTCGACTTCCGACACGTCACCATGCCGTTGCTCGGCTTCGTGGCCGACGCCGCCGGCGCCCCCTGAGTCAGGACTCCATCAACCGCTGCAGGACGCGCCGGAACTCGACCGTGTGGCGGTCACTGCGCACGTGCACCTGCCCGCGATCGAGTGGCACGGTCTTGTCACGAAGCTTCTCGATCACGCGCAGATCCTCGGCGAAGATCTTCATCTCGTAGTCGATGGCGGCCTGGTGGTCGGCGGCGGTGCGCACGTCGTTGCGGATCATGACGATGTGAACCCGGGTGCGTTCGAGGGTCATGGGTTGGCACCACATCACGATGGCGTTGACCATGCCGGTCAGCGGAATCTCGAGGCGCAGGTTCGCGGTGAAGGGAACGCGATAGTCGTACCGCATCGAGCGGTCCTGCACCAACGGATGTTCGCCGGTGGCCACCAAAGGATCCTCGTGGTTCTCGATGACGTGCGGATACTTCACCACGAAGCCCCAGCCGTCGGCCGTGCGTTCGGTCGAGTACTCCCTCACCAAGCGGTCCTTGTCGGAACCGAACGTGCCGGCGTGAACGAAGGTGAAGTGACTGAAGTCGAGGAAGTTGTCGATGGCCTGTGCGGCGGCGGCGTCGATGTCGACCGGCGGCATCCAAACCTTGGTGAGTGATTCGTCGTCCCACTCTGGGATGGGCAAGACGTCGGTGACCGGCTCCTCGGGCGCGATCCACAGCAATCCGAAACGCTCCTGGGTGAACGGGGCAGTCAGACGCGCCGGGGGCAGGGTGGCGTCGGGTCCGAGCGCGGGCACGAGTGCGACCGCACCTTCGGCGTCGAACTCCCAGCCGTGATAGGGGCAACGAAGGCATTCGTCGGTCACCGCTCCGTCGCTGAGTCGCGCGTTGCGGTGCGGGCACACGTCGAGGAACGCGCGTAGTCGACCGTCGAGGCGCGCGACGACGTAGGCGTCACCGACCAATTCCACCCGCGTGGGTTCGTCGCCGAACGACTCGATGCGCCCGACGGGGTGCCAGGCGCGGCGCAGTTGCGGTGAGACGTTGGTGAGCGAGGTCATCGCTCTTCGCGCTCGTAGGGGATGCCCAACGCGGCCGGCGCACCGAGACGTCGGTGGGCGAAGCGACTGGACACCAACACCAGAACCACGATGGTCATGAAGAACGGCAACGCATTCAGCAGGTCACCGTTGACGCTGACGTTTCGCGCCTTGAGGGTGCTGCCCAAGGATTGCAGGGCTCCGAAGAGATACGCGCCGAGCAAGGTGAGACTCGGACGCCAGAAGCCGAAGATCACGAGCGCGATGGCGATCCATCCGGCACCAGCAGTCATTCCGTCGACCCAGTTCGGCACGATGGCCAGGCTGTAGAAGACACCACCCACACCAGCGAGGGCTCCACCGAAAATGGTGTGCAGGTATCGGTAACGGGTGACGTTGATTCCCATCGCGTCGGCGGTCGCCGGCGATTCCCCGACGGCTCGGAGATGAAGACCGAAACGTGATCGGAACAGGTAGATCGAACTGACGACACACAGAACCCACGAGAGATACGTGAGGATGTTCTGATTGAAGAGGATCGGACCGACGATCGGGGTGTCGGCCAATCCGAGCACGTCGAACTTGCGGATCTGACGGGTGACGGGTGATTCCGACACTCCCCAAATTTTGGCGAAGTAACTGCTGAGGCCCACGGCGCCGGCGAAGATCGTGACGGCCAGCCCCGCCACCGTCTGGTTGACCTTCAGCGTGATGCACAAGAAGGCCAACAACGACGACAGCAGCCCGCCGGCCACCATTCCGATGACTATGGCCATCGTGATGGTGATCCATGAACTTCCGCCCACGTGTTGTGCACCCCACGCACCGGCCACGGCACCGATGAGCATGGTGCCCTCCACGCCGAGGTTCAACACTCCGCTGCGCTCGGTGAAGATGCCACCGAGCGCGGCGAAGAATAGCGGAGTGCCGTAAAAGATGGCCGAGGAGATGATGATGATGAAGATGTTCGAGTTCATGCCGTCACCACCTCGGAACGACGTGAATTGGATTTGACGCGGTACTTGATCAGGATCTCACCAGCCACGGCGGTGAACAGGATGAGTCCTTGGAGAGTGCCCACCAATCCGCTCGGGAAGTCCGGACCACGCAGCGAGTAACCGGCGTTGTTGAGCCCACCCATCAACAGCGCGACGAACACGGCGGCCACGGGATTGAGTCGGGCCAAGGCGGCGACCACGATGCCGGTGTAGCCGTAGCCGGACAGCTCGAGTCCCTTGGGATCCATGTAGCGACGGAAGTTCCCCACGTCGGCGGCACCACCCAATCC
>JBJTFY010000081.1:0-3188 GCA_046093625.1 Actinomycetota bacterium | reverse complement strand
CCCAGGATCGCCATCGCCTCGTCGAATTGCTGCTTGTTCTGCGCGATGGTGGTCGCCTCGTCGGTGTTCCATGAGTCCCACCGGTCGTCAGTGGCGCGTACCACGACGACTCGCCACCCGTCGGCGGCCCAACGTGCGACCGTGCCACCGAGGAAGAGGGTGGGATCGTCGGCATGTGCCACGACGAGGAGGACCGTTCGTCCGCGTCCGCCGGAGAGGTCGACGATCTCTGCCACGAAAACACAGTACCGAGCCGACCGAGTCGACTGCGGGGTCAGTCGAGGTAGTCCCGGAGAAGTGCCGGTCGCAGCCCGTCCCTCTTCATCTGTGCGATGAGCAGCTCCAGTGTCGAGGCTGCCGACGGGATGTAGTGCATGAGGATGATGTCGCCCCGGCTCAGGCGCCCGCCCCGGATGTTGAGTTCGTTCTTCTCGGCCATCCCGCTCCACATCACGAGGTACTTGATCCCACAGTGGGCGAGCGCCTTCTTGGTCTTGGCGGTGAAGTTGCCCCCCGGCGGTCGGAACAGTGTCGGTCTCTGGCCGGTGATCTTTTCGATCTGATCGTTCGCGCGGCAGATCTCCTGCTTCTGCACCCGCAGCGACCGGCGCGTCAGGCTGCCATGGGTGACGGTGTGATTCTCGAACGTCATCGACTTCCGGGCGAGGAACCAGTCCTCGTTCCTTCTCACGAGTCGTGGCATGGCAAATGTGGTGATCGGGACCCTGTGGCGTCGGATCACCTCGGCCAACTCCGATGTGGGGGAGAACCCATCATCGATGGTAATGAAGACCACCTTGTCCCTCGTGTTCACGCGACTCACCACCTTGACATCACGCGCGGTGAGGATTGGAAGAGTCGTCGTGGGTGCGAGTGATGTGGTCGGCGGCGAGGTCGTCGTGGTGATGGGCGAAGTTGTGTCGACAGGGCTCACTGTGGTGGTCGTCGAGGGGTCGACCGGCGTTGCAATGGCGTCAACGGCGGAGAATTGGCATGAGGCGACTGCTGCGAGCGCGGAGATTGTTGCGGCAAGCCGACGTGGCATGGACGTGAGGGTAGGGGGGCAATCTGGGAACGCCCCGACTGAGGAATGTCGAGGGGCACCGCCGTCGGCCTCGGCGATTTTCCTCCGTTCCGCGGGTGTTACTCTGCGGTCATGATGGGTCTCAGGGCAATTCTCGTCATGGTGCTGGTGGGCACGGGTCTCGCGGTCGGGGTGGGCCCAGCCCAGGCGGCGACACTGAGTTATCCCGCACCATTTTCGTATTTTCCAGTGTGCGGAGCCGACAGCCAAGAGTTCTGCATCGAGAAATTCGAGTTCACGGCGACGGGCGCAGCCAAGCAAGACCTGACCTCGACCGCGGCCAGTTCGGTGACGAACCCGTATCTCGAGGTGTTCATCAGCCAGAACTACACCGGACCATCGGGGACGCCGGGCCAGGGAAATCTCTTTCCCGCCTTGTCGATCAACTACCAGTACATCCCAGGCGCGAGTTGGAACACCCCCTCGAGGCCCCCGACTTTGGACGGTATTCCCGACGGCAGTTACCGGACCGTGCTGCGAATGGGTGACTACGACCCGTCGTACCTGTTCCTGACGGGGAAGTACGAGGCGGACACGGTGACCAAGGGATCCGACGGCTATTTCACCGTCGATCTCACCGTGAAGCCGACGCCGGTTGCGAGCGTGGTGGAGTTGAACGGCAACCGGACGGCCCTCGACAATTGCATCGCCGGGAAGTGGGTGACCAACTGTGAATCGAACCAGGCGTTCCGTCGGTACGCGCTCGCGTCATTCTCGATGTCGTCCGACGCCGCCCAGCGGGACCTGATGCGCGGGACGTGGATCTCGACCAGTGCCTCCACATTCAGTCTCGGGAGGGTCGATCTCGCCGCAGGAATTTTCGACGTCACGGCACAGGGCCCGCACTACGTTCCCACGGATTTCGGGATTCCCGGCCTCACGACGGAGAACGGCAGGGAGCTCAACCCGGCATTCTTCGAGATGTTCGTGACATTGCCCGCGGTGGCAAAGATGCTCAGTCAGCTCGCAGGACGGGAAGTCTCACTCGATGTCGCGAAGCAAGCCATCGCCGATCCCTCGAAGATCTTCGAGGGCACGATCGATGAGGCAGTTGCCGGACAGGTCACCGAGAAGACGCAGCAGCTCACGATGACGCCGGGTGACTCCGGTCTGCGCGTGAACTTCAACCTCACCCATTTCTCTGCGCCGAACCCGACCCTGCAGGTGCGTTCCTCATCGGCACTCCAGACACTCACGGTGCTGCTGTCCAGTTCCTCTGGGGGCGGCACATCCACTGGTGGGGGCTCGACAGTCGGTGGCGGCACCACAGGGGCTGTGACTGGGCCAGTCGCAACGATCGCCAAGAAAGGCTCCAAGGCGACGATCAAGGTCACCATGGCGAAGGCCGGGACGATCAAGATCTACCGCAAGCTGAAGGGCAAGATCACCCTCGTGAAGACGGTGAAGGCGAAAGCGGGCGCGAATTCGACCACGGTCACCTTCAGCAAAGGAGCGGAGTTCACCATCCGAAGTTCGACCGGCAAGATCATCGCCACGCTCAAGTAGCGGCAGGGGTGCGGGGGTGGTTCACGTCCGGGAACTACCGTGCATGATCAGTCGTCAGAGGGCGGAGAGGTGTTCGGAAGGCGGGCGCCATTGGTCCTGTTAGGGGTTCCATTGAAGAAGATACGGGCACTCGTTGTTGGTGTGGCCTTGGTGCTGGTCTCGGCGGCCTGTGGTTCGTCTGGGGAGCGGGCGGGCGATGTCGGGGAAGAGACCGAGAGGAACGCTGTGCTCGGCGCTGGTGATCGAGTATCAGTTGCTGTGTTCGGCGGCACCGGCCCCGACATTGGCCGGTCGGTTGCTGTCGATAGTTCGGGCAACGTCTACACAATCGGTCAGTTCTCGGGCACGGTGGATTTTGATCCGGGTGCCGGCACAACGAATCTGGTCTCTAACGGATCCGCCGATGTGTTTGTGTCGAAGTTGGATGCGTCGGGGAACTTGGTGTGGGCAAAGAGCTTCGGCAGCGCCGTAGACGACGACGGTCGGTCGGTTGCTGTCGATGGATCGGGCAACGTCTACACAACCGGCTACGTCGGGGACCGCCAACGCGTGGATTTTGATCCGGGTGCCGGCACAACGAATCTGGTCTCTAACGGAT
>JBJTFY010000080.1:0-4317 GCA_046093625.1 Actinomycetota bacterium | reverse complement strand
CACGGAATCGAGCGCGGTTGGTTCGCCGTGATCGTCGCCCACGTCTACTTCAACATCGCGGTGGTGGTGCGAACCGTCGCCCCGGCCTGGGCCATGGTCGACCCCGGACTCGACGAGGCGGCGCGTATCCTCGGCGCCTCGCGTCCGCGGGCCTTCCTCACCACCACCCTCCCGATCCTGCGACCGGCCATCTTCTCCGCCGCCGCGATCGTCGGCTTCATGTGTTTCACGTCGTACGGAGTCGTGCGAATGCTCGGCGGTGGTTCCGCGACGATCGAGGTGGAGATCTACCGCCGGGCCATGCTCTTCGGAGACGTCTCGGGGGCCACCGTGCTCGCGCTCGGTCAGTTGGCGATTCTCGCCGTCTGCCTCTTTCTGTGGGGTCGCCACCGTTCGATCATCTCCGATCGCGTGCGCGGCCGATCCCGACGCTCACCAACGGCCGAGATCGTCGCGTGGCTCACGGTCGTGGTCACGGTCGTGCCTCTCGTCGGACTCGTGATCGCCTCGGTGCGCAACCGGGGTCGATGGTCGTTGGCGGGATGGCGGGTGCTTCTCGGTCGCACCGAGATCGGTGGCCTCGACGTGAATCTCGCATCCACCATCACCCGATCGTTGACCTTCGCCGCGATCGCCACCTCGATCGCGGTGCCGATCGGTCTGCTCTCGGTCCACTCCTCGCGCGATCGACGTGACCGTGCCCTACTCGTACCGATGGGGGTCTCGGCCGTCGCCATCGCCCTCGGGGTACTCGTCACGTACGACCGACCCCCCTTCGACTTCCGGTCGTCGTGGTGGCTCGTTCCCCTCGTCCATGCGGTGGTGGCGTTGCCCTTCGTGGTGCGCACGATCGGGCCGGTGCGAGCGGGCATCCCCGACGACCTGCGCCGAGCCGCGTCGACACTCGGAGCGCCACCGACCCGGGTGTGGCGAACGATCGACCGCCCGCTCATGACGACCGCGATCCGCACGGCGGCCGGCCTGTCGGCGGCCCTCTCCCTCGGCGAGTTCGGCGCGACCAGCCTGATGTCGCGACGCGACACCGACACGTTGCCCGTCGTCGTCGAGCGTTTGCTGGCGCGATCCGGTGATCTGGCGCGTCTGTCCGGTCAAGGGGCCGCGGTCGTGCTGTTGGGTCTCTCGGTGATGGTGCTCACCCTGATCGGTCGCGTCGACGATCTCGGCACCGATCGACTGAGGGGGCGGGCGTGAGTGAACTTGAAGTGCGCGACCTCGTGGTCGCCCACGGCGACCGGGTGCTCGTCGACGGATTGTCGTTCCGGGTCGACAGCGGCACGATCGGTGCGATCCTCGGCCCATCGGGCATCGGGAAGACCTCCCTGTTGCGCGTCGTCGCCGGCATCGAGCGTCCCCGCTCGGGTCGCGTGTTGCTCGGGGGGTCCGACATCACCGATCTGCCCGCGCACCGACGACGCGTCGGCTTGGTGTTCCAGGACAACCAGCTCTTTCCGCATCTCACGGTGGCCGAGAACGTCGCGTACGGCCTGCGCCACAACTTCGATCGCGCATTCCGGCGGTCGTGGAACCGCTCGCGAGTCGAACGTCGGGTCGCCGAACTTCTCGAAGTGATCGGTCTCGCCGACCGGGGCCCCGATCCCGTCGGGGTGCTGTCCGGAGGCGAAGCCAAACGAGTGGCCCTGGCCCGCGGTCTCGCATCGAGTCCGGCGGCTCTGCTGCTCGACGAACCACTCACCGGATTGGACGGCGAACTCCACGACCGTCTGATGCACGACCTTCGGTCGATTCTGAACTCCGCCGGCACGACGGCGTTGCTCGTCACCCACGACGAGACCGAGAGCTCCTTCTTGGCGACGAGCGTGACGAGGCTCGGATAGGTTTCCGGCATGGCCGAACCGATGCGCATCGGATTCCTCGGCGCTGGCCACATCGCGACCTACCACTCCAAGAGCATCCGGCGCGCGGCCACCGAGCTCCCCTTCCCGATCGTTCGGGCCGGCGTCTTCGATCCGGACACCGAACGCCGCGACGATTTCGCCGCGGCCAGCGGACATCGACCGATAGACTCCGTCGAGGACGTGCTGTCGACGTGTGACGTCGTGTACGTCTGCACCTGGACCTCCGAGCACCTCAGCCTCGTCGAGGCGGCCGTTCGTCACGGTTGCGCCGTGTTCTGCGAAAAGCCCCTCGGCCGCGATCTCTCCGAAGCCCGCGCGGTGCGTGACGCGCTCGCGGGCACCATCAACCAGGTCGGTCTCGTGCTGCGCCACTCTCCGGCCTATCTCATGGCCGCGCGCCTGACGAACGACCCCCGCGCGGGGCGCGTCATGAGCGTCGTGCTCCGCGACGACCAGTTCATCCCGATCCAGGGCCACTACGGATCCTCGTGGCGCCGCGACGTCACCAAATCCGGCGCCGGAACACTCCTCGAGCACAGCATCCACGACGTCGACGCGCTTCACGCGATCGTTGGACCCATCGATTCGGTCAGCGCCCGATCGTCGAACTTCCACGGATTCGACGGCATCGAAGACGTCGTCGCGGCCAATTTCACCTTCGTCTCTCCCGACGACGCTACGTCCCACGGCGTGCTGAGCAGCATCTGGCACGACAACCTCGCACGACCGAGCCTGCGACGCATCGAGGTCTTCTGCGAGAACCGATTCGTGGCCATCGAAGGCGACGACTGGCTCGGACCGGTCGTCTGGGTCGATTCCGACGGCACGTCCGGGTCTCTCGCGGGAGCCGAACTGGTCACCGCGACCCGATCGATGGCGCACGGTCACCCGAACCCCGACGCGGCATTCCTCCTCGCGGTTCACCGGCACGAGCGAGCCTTCCCCGATGCCGAAACCGCGCTGACCGCGCACCTCGTCGTCGACGCGAGGTATCGCTCCGCGGCAGCCGATGGTGATCCGGTGAAAGTGGGTTCGCCGCGCGTACGCGTCGAACGGGTCGACTCGGAGGACGTGAAGCCCCTCCGACTCGACGTGCTGCGGCGCGGCATGACGAACCGCACCATCGACTTCGACGGCGACGACGACTCCGAGACCGTACACCTGGCCGCTTTCGACGAAGCCGGTGCGATCATCGGCGTCAGCACCTGGATGCGTCGCGAGTCCGTCGATCACCCCGGTCGACGCGCGGTGCAGTTGCGCGGCATGGCCACCGCCCGCCACCGCCAGGGCGCGGGGGTCGGGGCCGAGTTGCTGCTCGCGGGGTTCGCGGCGGCCCGCGCGACCGGCGCCGAGGTGGTGTGGGCCAACGCCCGCGACGCCGCCCTCGATTTCTACCGCCGACACGGGATGCGCGAGGTCGGTGAGGGTTTCATCGAGTCGGTCACCGGCCTCCCCCACCACCGAGTCGTCATCGAGTTGGGCTGAGCGCCCACCCGTCGGGGTGGGTCAACCCTCGTCATCTCCCCACTCGCTCGGCCTCCTCCTCGATGCCTTGCGGGCCCTCGATCGTGCTCGAGCCGCCCTCGATCATTCGCGATGCTCCGGGCCGCTGTTCGTTCGTCTCGACGCCGACCTCGGCTTCGCCATCGCCCGGCTCCGATCGCTGACGAACGCGCCGTGACCTACGTCGGCATCGACGTGGGTGCCGTCGCCGAGGCCACCGGTCAACTCGAGCGAGCCCGTCAATTTCTCGAAGGCGCCCGAATGGACGGACCCCTCCACGACCATCTTCGCCACGTCGACCAGATCATCCGGGTCATCATCGAGACCCACCGTGCGTTGGGTCGCATCCTGGCGTCTCCTCTCGCCCTCGAGCCCGAACGACGACAGTCCGCTCTCATCGCCCTGGTCGACGGCTGGATCGCGAACCCGAAATGGTGGGCGCGGTCGACGACCCGCGCGAGCACGCCGATCGACGACGTCTGGAGGACGGTCGGCCACGACACGGTCTCACTCGACGTCGTGATGAACCGATCGATCGACGTCGATGACGTCCGGCGACTTCAGGGACTGCTCTTCGGCGCCGCCGACTTCGCCACCGTGCGCACCTCACTCAACGAGTCGGTCGACCCCGCACGGATCGAACCGCACCAAGCGCGGGCCCGGATCGAGGCGCTGGCGACTGCCATCTTCGACGAACCCGGGGATCGCCCGGTGTTCGCGAACGCGAGGGTCGACATCGAACGGTTGCGGCAACGACGTTCGGAATTGCGGGCCTTGCTCGGCGAGTTGTGTGCTCCGTGGCAACTGCACTTCACGGGCCTCGCCGACCAGTGGGGCGGCGACCCGACCACCGGCCTCGACTTGTTGCGACGCGTCGCCACCGACGCCCGCGCCGCTTCGGCCTTGGCCGCCGCGCTCCCCGCCGCGAGGAGCGCGG
>JBJTFY010000079.1:0-4244 GCA_046093625.1 Actinomycetota bacterium | reverse complement strand
GTCGTCGGAGGCGTCGACCTCGCTCAAGTAGGCCCGACGCAGAACGGCGGACGCGAATCCCTGCGGGGTCTGCACCGCCAGCAACGTCGCGCGATCGGGCGTGTCCACGACCCGAGGCACCACCGCACCGGCCACACCGATGCTGGACGACTCCACCACCTCGATCACCTTCACCGTGTCGGTCACCGGAAGGCCCGGCACCGCTCCGTCGGCCCCGCCGCGCACGGCGTCGATGACCGCACGGAACAGCGCAATCGACGCGAAGGGTCGCGCCCCGTCGTGTACGAGCACCACCTCGGCCTCGCCCGGAACCGCCGCCAGACCGTTGCGCACGCTGGCCGTGCGGGTGGGGCCACCCGCCACCAATCGAACGTCGGGAACACCGCCCCAGCGGCTCTCGTCGGCCACGTCGGACTCCGGCAACACCAGCACGACACCGTCTCCGGCCTCGCGAGCGACGCTGACGGCGTGATCCACCACCCGGAGCCCGGCCAGATCCTCGTACTGCTTCATCGCTCCGAATCGACGGCCCGATCCGCCCGCCACCACGACGGTCCAGACCGAACCACCGGATTCCCCGTCACGAGTTCGTGCTCGGACATCGGTCATGGCATGTGAGGGTAGTACCGTTCCCCGTTGATGGCTTACGACGACGTCCTCCTCAAGACCGACTTTTTCGGTGAAGCTCCGGCCGACGACGTCGCGGCGATCGCGGCCAAGGGTCGCAAGCGCATCCTGTCGCGCGGTGACCACTTGTTCGAAGCGGGCGAAGAGGCCGAGTCGATGTACATCGTTCTCTCCGGTCGCATCGCCATCGCTATCGCCTCCGAGCTCGACAAGCGCGAGAGCATGGTCGCCTTGATGGAAGCCGGCGACTTGTTCGGCGAGATGGGACTACTCGATGCCGGACCGCGTTCGGCTATGGCGCGCGCCATCGAGCCGAGCGAGGTGCTCGAGATTCCGTACGACCCGGTCGGCGACCTGCTCGACAACAACCCCAAGGTCCTGCGGGGCGTGGTGCGCATGTTGGCCGAGCGTCTGCGGGTGATGGACGGCGCACTCGCCGACTCCGTCTTCCTCGACGTCACCGGTCGCACCGCCAAGCGCTTGCTCGAACTGGCCGCCGGTGCCGACGAGTTCGTGTTACCCGTGACCCAGGAGGAATTGGCGGGCATGGTCGGTGCATCGCGTGAGCGCGTGAACAAGGCGATCAGCAGTTTCATCCGCCTCGGTTGGATCGAACAACACGAGCGTCGCTACAAGATCATCCTGCGCGACCGCCTCGAACTCCGCGCGCGCTGACTCAGCGCGTCAGCCAGTTGCGCGCCGCCACGAAAGCACTGACGGCGTCGTCGGGCCGATGCGCCGGACGACTCGGGTCGTGCGCGAATCCGTGCTCACCTTCGGGGTAGTACGCGATGGTCACTTCCGTCTCGCGCAACTTGGCGATGTCGTCCGCGGGGGTCCAGATGTCGCGACCGCCCAGGATCGCCAGCACACTCGCGGCGTCGCCCGCGTCGAGCAACGCGAGTGGCTCGGCCTGCTCGGCCCCCCGCCACGGCTCGGGTAAGGCGATCATTCCGTAGACGCTCACGATGCGATCGAAGATGCCCGAAGCGGCGGCCTTGAAGGCGTACATGCCGCCCATGCAGAACCCGATCATGCGCACGGTCGAGCAACCGGTCAGTTCGGCCGCGGCGCGCAGGTCGTCGAACACGTCGGAGTCGCGCTTGGTGGGCATGGCGGCGAAACGCTCGTCGGGTCCCGCCCCTTCGGCGAGGTTCGGGAACGGGTCGATGGCGACCGTCGACATGCCCCAATCCTCGGCGAATCGACGGACGTGCTCGTCGAACAGAGGACGCAGACCGAACATGTCGGGATGCACCACGAGGCCGATCGGGGCCGACGGCACGTGATGAGCCTCGGCGACGGTTCCGGTGGAGAGCCTGGTGCGCATGATCGAATTCTGTCAGACCGTCACCTGGACGATCCCCATCGCCTCTCCGTCGTGAACCCATTCACCGCGACCGGGTCGCATCGCGTAGGGCCGCGGTGGCGGCGAAGCTCCCAACAGGTCGGCGTGTTCGAGAGCCGATCGACCCAGGAGCAGTCCACATCGGTGACGACGCAGCCCGTGTATCCAGTGGTCGAAGCTTCCCCGTAGCGACAGTGGATCGACCGCTACGACGATGTCGGTCTCGGCGTCGACGCTCACGGGGGTATCCGATCGATCGTGGTCGACGACGACCAAACGACGCCCATTGCCTCCGCGATCGCGGTTCCATTGCCATGCCACAGCCCGAACCGCGGTCGATCGACCCGATCCTCGTTCACCGATGATCACCAGTCGCCAAGGCTCGTGAGCCGGCAATATCACCGGACTCCGGTCGTCGGCGAACACGGCGAAGGCATTCGTTCGCTCGACCCGATCGGGTGATCGGGGCAGTGTCGGCAAACGACGGACCACCCCCACCACGAATCGCCCATCGACGCTGCGACCCTCGTTCTCGGTGGTGAACCCCCCGTCGGTGTCGACCTGTCGAAACACGCGACATCAACGATCACGCACGACCATCGGAACCGCGGTCTCCCGACTGGCCGTGACCACCAAGATCCGTGGTGATCCGGAGATCAAGCGCCGTTCCAGACGGGCCCACGCCACTCGGGCAGGGGCATCGGTGAAGGCGTGCGACACGAGGTCGTCGAGACCGTCGATCACCACACCTCGGTCGTCGTCTCGATGAAGCGCGAGGCGGTGCAGATCCTCGGCGTCGCTCTCGGTCGCGCTCACCGCCACCACGCCGATCCGGTCGGCAATGGCCGCCAACACCGCCGCTCGTGCGCTCGGCTGGCCCACCAGCAGCCACCATCCGTCTACGACGTCGAGACGTTGTTGCCGACGATGCTCGATGTCGTCGATCACCGCGAGCCACGGGACGTCCGGCGACAGCCGTCGTGGCGGGGCCTCGTGCCACAGTCGTGGCGCGCGCGGGGCGTTCGTCGGAGTCGCGACGCCCACCCGTCGAGCCGTCATCACGAGGGGTTCGGACCCCGAGACGGTGATCGCAGCTCGACCGGGGATCGAGCGATCGAAGGACGCGGCGGACGCGGCGCCAATGACATCGACGGAGTCGGCGGGATTCGACAGACGCAAGGCGACACGGATGTCACTGTTGGCGACGATGTCAGCACCGAGCGACCGGGGGCGTTGGGTCGACAACACCAGATGAATTCCGAGCGAGCGACCACGCTGGGCGATGTCGATCAATTCGTCGAGGAACTGCGGGGCTCGGGCGCGCAAAGCCGCCACCTCGTCGACCACCACGATCAACCGACTCGCGACGCTCCCCGACGGAGCGTCTCCGAGCGACGTCACTCCCGCCGCACGCAACAGCGACTCGCGCTCGGTCATCTCACACCGCAACGCAGCGATCACCCGATCGACGTCGCTGCGTTCGAGATCGGTCAGGGTGCCCACCACGTGGGGCCAGGCGACCAGTCGATCAGAGGTCGCGCCTCCCTTGTAGTCGACCATGGCCACTCGCACGTGCGACGGGTCGTTGCGCATCATCAGTTCGGTCAACCATCGAACGAGCAGTTCACTCTTGCCCGACCCCGTCGTTCCCACCACCACCGCGTGGGGTCCGTCCGCGACGATGTCGAGCCACACCTCGCCTCCGTCGTCGGTGTCGCCGATGACGACGGCGAACGGCGAGGGCGGGCGTTCTCGTGCGTCGGCCACGACGACGCAGTCCGGGTCGCGCCAGCGATCGAACGTTCGCGCGAGTGCATCGGCCGCCGACACGTCGAAGTCGATCGACGCCTCGAGGATCTGGTCGCATTCGGCGGGCAACAGTGACCGATCCGGTGCCGTCACCAACACGACGGTGCTCGCATCGGGATGCGGCACTCGATGATGATCGACCACCGCCACCGTGTGGTCGGCGCACGAGCGCGCGTGGGGCAACCCTCCAATGCCCGGCAATCGCGTCGCCGGCCCGGACACTGTTCGCAACGACCAGTCGGAAGGCCCCATGTGCACGGCCAACTGCGCGACGATCGCTCTCACCGTGCCGTGCGCGCGTGGTCCGTGCACGCCGATCATGGTGCCGGGTCGGACCTCGACCACGCGAGGGTCGTCATCGATCGTCACCCGCTCATCGCAGCCGGGCACCGCGACCTCGTGGGTCCTCCGACCGAGGCCGACGCACCACGCGTCGAGGTGGCGGCGGGGTCGCCTCGCC
>JBJTFY010000078.1:0-4106 GCA_046093625.1 Actinomycetota bacterium | reverse complement strand
GCCAGGATGAAGCAGGCGCTGGCCTGCTGGGGCACACCCTTGACGCCGATGTTGAACCACACCGGGCTGTTGAACGCGGCGCGCTGGGTGACGAGGATGAACTTCAACTCGTCACGGAAGTTCTCGGCCTCGGCGTCGTCGACGAAGTATCCGCCCTCGCGCCCCCAGGTGGTGATGGTGTCGGCGACGCGGTCGATCACCTGACGCAACGACGACTCGCGCTCCTCGGTGCCCGGGGTACCGCGGAAGTACTTCTGGGCCACGATGTTGGTGGCGTTCAACGACCAGGTCACGGGGAACTCCACCCCGAGCTGCTCGAAGGCGACCGAACCGTCCTTCCAGTTGGAGATGCGAGCGTCACGCTTCTCCCACACCACCTGGTCGTAGGGATGAACCCCCGGGGTGGTGAAGTGGCGTCGGATGCCGATGGCGAGGCGGTCCGGTGCGAGTGACATGTCGTCTCCTGATTCTCCGACGGGCGTCGGGGTGGCTGGTTGAGATTTTGGGTGATACGGGCGTGTAGACACTTCCTACCCGTGCCGGTGGCCACGTGGGAGGGGTCGCAGGAGCGGGCCGGAAAGTCTGCTATGGGCACAAGATGTGGTGTTTTCGGTCCCCCACCGCTACGAACACCACAAGTTGTAGTGAGATTACAGCAGTGTAGTTACGTCCGTGTCAACGATTGTCGTGTTGTCCCAGCGTGGAGGCGTGAAATATGGCGGTCGATGGAGTTCGGAGGCGGCACGACCGCGCAGGTTCAGGAGCTGTGAGGTTCCCAAGCCGCCCGTTCATACCGGGTCACTCGCCACACCGCCGTACCGCCTCCGACTACGCGAGGAATGTAGGCCGGATCGACTGTGGACAACGAGAGGATAACCCTGTGAATTTGTGCCTTTTATCAGGGGAAAACCCTGTTGATGGGGTGTGCAGGACCCTGTGGGTAACCCCGACCGGCCGACCCGGTCGCCGACCCCCTCAGTGAGCAGGGGCGATGCGGACCGGAATTCCGTTGAGCACCGAGGTGCCCGACAAGGGGTCCATCGCCCGGTGGTCGCTCAGAACGTTCGAGTTCACGCCGGCCTTCTCGGCCGCCACCGCCATCCGAGGGCCCGGCACGTTGTGACCCCACCCGTGCGGAAGGCTCACCACGCCCGGCCTGATCCCCTCGGTGATCTCGACGGTCGCATTCACCGAACCGACGCGCGACGTGATCGTTGCAGTTGCACCTTCTTGCAACCCGAAACGTTCGGCGTCGAGCGGGTGAACGTGCAGTGAACAGTTCATCGCCCCCTTGGTCAACACCGCGATGTTGTGCATCCAGGAGTTGTTGGACTTGAGATGACGACGACCGACGAGAACGAGGTCGCGGTCGCGCATCTCGTCGATCGACGCGAGAAGACGCGGCACGTCGTCGAGCAAAGGTTCCGCGGCCAACTCGACCTTGCCGGTGCGAGTACGCAACGCGTCGGGCAAACGTTCACCCAACGCGCCGTAATCGACACCGTGCGGATTCGCCAACAACAGGTCGAGGCTCGCCCCACCCGGGTTCGTCCCGAACGCCGCCCCGTACGGGCCGGTCTGCAACATGAGGTCGAGCATCCGGGCCGGTCCTCGCCGGTCCGATGCATCGAGGGCGGCACGGATCTCGTTGGCGTCGCGACCACTCACCGGCGAGGTCGGGTCGTTCACCGCGCTGCGGATGAGACTGTCGATTCCTTGATCGTCGGCGATCGCCGGGTCCGCGTCGGGCCCCATGCCGAGAGCGATCAGTCCGAGCTTGGCGAGGATCTGCCATTCGTCGGGTTGTCCGTCGCCGAGTGGCAACACCGCTTCGCTGTAGTTCGCCACGTTGCGCACCGCGTACTGCAACAAGAACACGTCGTAGTGATCGCGTTGAAGTTGCGACGGAGGCGGCAACACGATGTCGGCGTGTCGGGTGGTCTCGTTGAGATAAAAGTCGACACTGATCATCAACTCGAGCGCGTCGAGGGCCTCGTCGAGTCGTAGCGAGTGCGGAGTCGACAGGACCGGATTGCCCGCCACGGTCACGAGGGCCCGCACCGACTGCTCGCCGGCCTCGAGGATCTCCTCGGCCAAGGCGGCCGCCGGATACTCGCCCATCACCTCGGGGTAGCCACTCACTTTCGTCTTGCCGCCGCCACGTCCGATGCGGAAACCCGAACCCTTCCCACCGGCGCCCTTGGTCGTCGGCGAACCGATCGCCGGACGAGTGAACATCACTCCGCCCGCGCGGTCGAGGTTGCCGGTCAAGGTGTTCACCACGTCGACGAGCCAACTCGCGGTGGTGCCGAACTCGGTGGTGGTCGTACCGATACGGCCGTACACCGCGGCCGACGGTGCCGCGGCCAACTCGCGGGCGATGCGGCGCGTGGTCGCTGCGTCGATGCCGGTGGCTGCTTCGACCACCTCGGGGGCAAAGGGAGACGATGCCTCGCGCAGTCGCTCGACTCCGTCGACCAGGTCGACGAGGCGGTCGGGGATGCGCACCAATCCCTCGGCGAACAACACCTGCACGATCGACATCAGCCACAGGGCATCGGAGCCGGGGCGGATCGCCAACCACTCGTCGGCCTCCTCGGCCGTGCGGGTGAGACGCGGGTCGACCACCACCACTTTGCCGCCCCGCGCACGAATGGCCTCGAGGCGACCCGGAAAGTCGGGAGCGGTGCACAAGCTGCCGTTCGAGGCGTACGGGTTCGCCCCCAGCACCAAGAGGTAGTCGGTGCGATCGAGATCGGGAACGGTCACGCTCGCACCGGTACCGAACATGTACCCACTGGCGACCTGCTTGGGCAGTTGGTCGACGGTGGAGGCGCTGTAACGGTTGTGCGTGCCGAGCCCGATCAGCATCGAGCGGTTGTAGAGCATCGCCGAGAGATTGTGCGCGCTGGGATTGCCGAGGTACACCGCCACCGCGTCGCGCCCGTGTCGTTCGATCACGTCCTGCAGGCGCCCGGCCACTTCGGCCCACGCCTCGTCCCACTCGACTTCCACGTGCACGCCGTTGCGCTTCACGAGCGGCTTGCGCAACCGATCGGGGTCGTCGTGCAGTTGCTTCAGCGCCGATCCCTTCGGACAGATGTAGCCCCGCGAGAACACGTCGTCCATGTCGCCGCGAATGCGACCGATCGTCTCCCCCGCGGGGGTGATGTTGACGGTGATCTCGAGGCCGCATCCGGCCTCGCACAACGGACAGGTGCGAAATGCGGTTCGGGTATCGGAGCTCACGCCCCGACTCTAGGACCGCCGTCGTGGCCTCAGGTCACGGGAGACTTGTCGAGCAACGCCGCCTCGCGCTGGAAGTCCTCGGCCGCGTCGAAGTTCTTGTAGACGCTCGCGAAACGCATGTACGCGACCTCGTCGAGGGCCCGCAGACGGTCGAGCACGGCCAAGCCGATGCGTGTGGAGGGGATCTCGCCCCCGCCCGAGGCCCGCATCTCGTCTTCGACCGAGTCGGCCAGGGCGTTGATGGCGTCCTCGTCGATGGGACGACCCTTGGCGGCGGCCCGTACGCCCGAGGTCACCTTCACCCGGTCGAAGGGCTCGCGGCCTCCGTTGGTCTTGGACACCATGAGCGGCACCTCGTCGATGCGTTCGAAGGTGGTGAAGCGGTGATTGCACTCGGGACATTCGCGGCGTCGGCGGATGGCCGCGCCGTCCTCAGCGGTACGGGAGTCGACGACTTTGGTGTCGTCGTGGCGACAGATCACGCAACGCATGACCGTCAGAGTACCGATCATGGCCCGACGGCACAGGTCGGTCGCACGAACATTTCGTCAACCCGGTCAGCGCGCGGGGATCACCAGACGCTGGCCGACGTCGATCGACGCACCGCCATTGGCCGCAACGAGGTCGTCGACGAACGACGAGATGTCACCGTCGGTGAGCGAGGAAGCGATCGACCACAGCGTGTCTCCCGGCCGAACGACGTAGAACCCGTCGCCTTGGCCGAACACCACCGGGTTGAGCGAGGTCTGCAACGGTTGGCCGACCGAGAGAGGCGTCACCGTGGGGATGGAGGCAGTCGCATCCCCACGGCTCGCCAGGGCACGGACGCCGAGGCAGGCGGCGGCCGCGACAACTAG
>JBJTFY010000077.1:0-8245 GCA_046093625.1 Actinomycetota bacterium | reverse complement strand
AACGACTCGAGTTCGGTGGTACGGCCCTCCACCAAACCCTCCAGTTCCGAGGTACGCAGCCGGAGGATCTCGGCCTGCTGACGGGCCTCCTCGGCCTCGTGAGCCACTTCCAACGTTCGGAAACGAATGTCGGTGCCCGCGTTGACTATCTGTTGGGTCACCTCGAACCGGCGCTCGAGGTGATGGACCGCCTCCACGAACTGCCCGAGCGACTTGTGGCAATCGGCCGACAACCCGTGAGCCACGAGCGCGATCGGCTTGGCGTCGATGGCCTCGGCCAGTTCGAGCGCGCGGTCGAGGTGAGGCACCGCGGCCCGACGGTCGCCCGCCCCGATTTCGACCTTTCCGTAGGCGAGCTCGACTTCGGCGCGCACCGCGTCGTCGAACGAGACGCTGGAGGCCGCGAGCATCGCCAGTGCCGCATCGAGCAGACCGCGGGCCTCGGCGTGGTCACCGCGACCACCGTGAGAGATCGCGAGCGAAGCCAGAACCTCGGGCAGGAAGCCCGGGGCGTGGGCACGACTCAACTCGAGCGCCCGCTCCCCGATCTCGACGGCCACGTCGAACTCGCCCCGCTCGGCGCGCAACGAGGCCATGTTCGCCAAGGTGATGGCGTCGAAGTCCGGTCGATCGAGCGCGGCGTTGGCGGTCATCGCCGCCTCGTAGTTCACGATCGCCCGATCGGTGTCACCGAGTTCGTGATGGATGGCCGCGATCGTGTTGAGGATGTTCCCCTCGTCCACCCGGTGGCCGGTGCCGCGATAACAGTCGAGTGCCTGCAGACAGCATTCGAGGGCCTCGGAGTGATTGCCGGAGTTGGTGTGCACGAGGCCGATGAGGTTCAGCGACCAGGCGAGGACGAGCGGGATGTCGTGCTCCATCGCATAGTCACGGGCCTCGACCGCGAGAGCGAACGCGTCGCCGGGCTGCCCGTCGTAGTGCGCCAGCGACGCGAGTCGGTACAACGCCTCGGCCTCCACGGGGCGATCACCCTCGGCGCGGGCCAAGGCCCGTGCCTGTTGGACGAGAACGCGGGCCCGATCGGGCTCGGTCGATTCGCGCGAACGCGAGAGGTCGAGCAACAGGCGCGCCGAGGCGTGCGACGTGGGCGCGCTCTCCGTTCGTTCCTCTGCTCGCACTGGTCGTTCCGATCGTTCGCGGGGTCCGCCCGGACCCGATTGACACCGAGGTTTCGGTCCTCACGGACGGTTTCTTGAACATGTCGCCGAAATATCCCCCTATCAGGCACAATTCTCCCGGAGGAGGCACGATGGTCGGGCGGGCGAACGGGGGGCGGCGGCGGGACGTCGAGTTGGCCGCCGTGGTGGCGTTCGTGCCGGTCGTGGCGGTCGTGCCGGTGTGGTTGCTGGCCATGGCCATCGCGTGGTGGCCCGTGTCGCTCGTCTCCTCGGTCGCCTATTGGCAGGTCGCCCTCGGTCATCTGGCGGTCGGCGCCGTGCTCTTCGTACCGGTCGCCCAACGTCAGCTGCTCACCCGCATGATCGGGGCGCGCAAGCCCACCGCCACCGAGGCGCCCAAACTCCAGCGGGCCTTCAACGAGGTCGTGCAGGCGTGGCACCTGCGCAAGCACAACTTCGCCGTCGGAGTGGTCGACGACGACGAACTCAACGCCTTCGCCTGCGGCGGACACCTGGTGGTCGTGACCTCGTACGCCGTGCGCACGCTCGATCACGACGAGTTGTGCGGAGTGCTCGCCCACGAACTGTGCCATCACCTCGGCTCGCACACGATCGCACTCACCATCAACCAGTGGCTCGTCGCCCCCGTCGTGTTGCTCGCCCGCATCGGCACGTTCCTGCGCAACGTGTCGATCGCCGCCACCGACACGTTCGCGCGCGGCAACGACTACGCACGCGCCGTCGGCCGGATGGTGTCGGCGTTCTTCGCCCTTCTGGCGTGGGTCTTCCGGTCCGGCTTCTCCTTGGCCCGTTACCTCACCAACTCCGTCGGGCGCGGAGCCGAGTTCAGCGCCGATCGACGGGTCGTCGCCATGGGTTACGGACGTCAACTGGCGGCAGCTCTGCGCCGCACGAGCGGATCGGCGTCGTCGACGCATCCACCGGCGCGCACCCGCGTCGCGCGTATCGAGGCGGTGTTGCGCCCCCGACGGGGACACCACCCGTCGCGGGGGCTCTGACCCGGCGGGCGTTCGCACGGATAGCGTCAACCCGAATGGTGCACCCCGACCACTCCGCATTCCTGGCCGTGACCGAGGGTTCGACACCGCATCACACGCCGGTGTGGTTCATGCGACAGGCCGGGCGCAGTCTCCCCGAGTACCGAGCGGTTCGCGGCGACGGCAGCATCCTCGACGCCATCAAACGGCCCGAGCTCGCCACCGAGATCACCTTGCAACCGGTGCGTCGCTACGGAGTCGACGCCGCGGTGTTGTACAGCGACATCGTGGTGCCGCCCCACGCAGTGGGCTACGGCATCGACGTGGCACCCGGCACCGGACCGGTGGCCGAATCGGCGTTCCGCTCGGCGGACGACCTGCGACGTCTGCGACCCCTCGAACCGGAAGCCGACCTTCCCTATGTCATCGACACGGTGCGTGCGTTGGTGCGCGAGTTGCCGACGTCGGTTCCCCTGCTCGCGTTCGCCGGCGCACCCTTCACCGTGGCGAGTTATCTCGTCGAGGGACGCCCGTCGCGCTCGTACCACAACACCAAGCGATTGATGGCCACCGATCCGACCCTCTGGCACGCACTGATGGAGCGCCTGTCCCAGCACGCCGTGGCGTTCATCGGAGCCCAGCTCGCCGCCGGGGCACGCGCCTTCCAACTGTTCGATTCGTGGGCCGGCGCATTGTCGCGACGCGACTACGACGAGTACGTGCTGCCGCACAGCAGGCGGGTGTTCGCCGAACTCGCCGCCGCGCACCCCGCGGCTCCCGGCATTCATTTCGGTATCGGGTGCGATCATCTGCTGGAGTCGATGCGCGCCGCGGGTCCGCGCGTGCTCGGCCTCGACTGGCGCACCTCGATCGCCGACGCCCGACGACGAATGGGCGACGACCTCGTGGTGCAAGGGAACCTCGATCCGGCGCTCGTGCTGGCCGGGCGCGAGTCGGCGCTGCGCGGTGTCGACCGGGTTCTGGCCGACAACGGCGGTCACGACGGACACATCTTCAATCTCGGCCACGGAGTCGACCCCACCACCGACCCGGCGATCCTCGAAGAGGTCGTCGCCCGGGTCCATGACAACACGAGGCGCTGACATGACGGACAAGACCGCGGTTCTGCTGATGGCGTACGGCACGCCGAGGACGCCCGCCGAGATCGAGCCCTATTACACCGACATCCGTCGGGGTCGGGCCCCGACACCGGAGTTGCTGGCCGAACTGGTCGGCCGATACGACGCCATCGGAGGCAT
This sequence comes from Actinomycetota bacterium, assembly GCA_046093625.1. GTDB lineage: Bacteria > Actinomycetota > Acidimicrobiia > Acidimicrobiales > Ilumatobacteraceae > Casp-actino8. The sequence goes on along the minus strand of JBJTFY010000077.1, from coordinate 4,849 downwards.
CTCGCCGCTCGCCGCGCGCACCGAGGCCCAACGCGACGGCTTGCAGCGCGCCCTCGACGTTCTGCGCCCGGGCGCGTACGAGGTGGTGCTTGGTCTGAAGCACGCCGAGCCCAAGATCGAGACCGCCGTCGCCGATCTGGCCGAGCGCGGATTCCGGTCGATCGTCGGGTTGGTGCTCGCTCCGCACTACTCGTCGTACTCGATCGGCCAGTACATGGATCGCACGCGCGCGGCGGCCGAGCCGCACGGCATCGTCGTCACCGGAATCGACAGTTGGGCCACCGACGAGGCGTTCGTGGAATTCCTGGCCGACGACATGGGTGCCCGATTGCGGACCATGCCGGCCAACACCAAGGTTCTCTTCACCGCGCACTCGCTCCCGCAACGCATCATCGACGCCGGCGACCCGTACCCGGACGAACTGCGCGCCACCGCCGAGGCCGTGGCTGCTCGGGTCGGGCTCTCCGACTGGTCGTCGTGGTCAGTCGCGTGGCAGTCGGCGGGCCGCACCCCCGAACCGTGGATCGGACCCGACATCCTCGCCGTGATCGACGATCTCGCGGCGAGCGAGAACGCCTCGGGAGTGTTGGTGTGCGCGTGCGGCTTCGTGGCCGATCATCTCGAGGTGCTCTTCGACCTCGACATCGAGGCCCGAGCCCATGCCGAAAACAAGGGTCTGGCGTTCGACCGTACGGCCTGCGTGAACGACGACGAGCGGGTGTTGGCCTCGCTCGCGCGTCGGGTGGTGGCCCTCTAGATGAACCCGCGCGCGACGCGGGGACACGTCGTCGTCGTGGGCGGCGGCATCACCGGGCTCACCGTCGCCCACCGGCTGAGTCACCCCACCGACGGTCCCCCGGCCCGGGTGACGGTGCTGGAGTCCGACGATCGTGTCGGCGGCAAGATCCGCACCAGCGCATTCGCCGGCGTCGACGGGGTCGACGAGGGACCGGACTCGTACCTGGCTCGGGTCGCGGTCGCGGGTCGACTGAGTCGCGAGCTCGAGCTGGACCTGACGAACCCCACCGACGCCCACGCATCGGTGTTGCATCACGGCCTCCACCGCATTCCCGAGGGATTGATGATGGGCGTGCCCACCGGGGTCACGTCACTCGCGCGCAGTGGATTGCTGACCTGGCGGGGCAAGGTGCGCGCGGCCCTCGAGCCGATTCTGCCCTCGAGCGGCGATCACGGAGACTCGGTGGGCAATTTCGTGCGTCAGCGATTCGGCAAGGAGGTGCACGAGTTGCTCGTCGACCCCTTGGTCGGAGGAATCTATGCCGCCGACACCGCGCGCTTCAGTCTCGCGACCGTCCCGCAACTCTCGGATCTCGCCGACGGACGCAGCGTTCTCCTGACCGCCCGTCGGCGTCGTCGCGCGGCGGCGGTGACGAATGGTCCGGTGTTCGAGACTCCGCGAGCCGGACTCGGTGCGCTCGTCGATGCACTCGCGCGGGCCATCCGGTCCGTCGACGGCACGATCAGAACCGGCACCGCGGTGACCGAGATCGTGCGCAACGGACACGGCTACCGCGTACACACCACCACGGCCGAGGCGCTCGACGCGGATGCGGTCGTCGTCCCCGTGCCGGCCCGGTCGGTGCATGCGATCATGCGCACGCTGTCGAGCGAGGTCGCCGAGGCTCTGGCCCTCGCCGAACACGCATCGGTGGTCATGGTGACCTTGCGCGTGCCCGCCGTCGAGCGTTTCGCCGGGATGAGCGGGTACCTCGTGCCCAAGCCCGACCAGGATCGGGTGACCGCGGTGTCGTTCGGTTCCAACAAGTGGGCCCACTGGCGGCCGGACGACGGTTCGATGATCGTGCGCGTCTCGCTCGGTCGTGACGGCGCCCCCACCCACGACTTGCTCCACGAGTGGGATGACGAACGCCTCGTTCGCCGGGTCGTCGACGAGATGCGCGTTCACACCGGAGTCGAACTCTCTCCCACCGAACACCGGGTGACCCGCTGGCCCGCGTCGTTCCCCCAGTACCGACCCGGTCACCTCGCCCGGGTCGATGCCGTCGAGAACGCGTTGCGCACCACCGCGCCCGGCGTCTCGATGGCCGGTGCCAGCATGCGAGGTATCGGTGTCGCGTCGTGCATCACCCAGGCCGAATCGGCCGCCACCCGCACCCTCGCGATCCTCGCCGACGCCACGCATCTGCGAGACTGAACGCGTGTCGCGCGTCTCGCCTCGTTCGTCCGGCTTGGTCGTGTCCGGCGTACTCCTGACGATCGCGGCCGTCGCCTGCGGTGACGGCGACACCATGGTCACGTCGACCGCGCCGACCCCCACCACCACGACGGTCGCGCCGACCACGACGTCGACCACGGTTCCGACCACGACCACCGTCTACACCGGTCCGCCGACGTTGGCGCCCGGCGACTCCCTGCCGGTACCCGAGAACCTGCCGCCGGAAAAGACCGTCGAACCCGAGGTCGAGATCGGCGCGATCTACATCCCCCGGATCGCCGTGCTCCAGACCATTTTCCGCGGGGTGACGCTGCCCACCCTCGACAAGGGCGTCGGATGGTGGCCGGGCACCGCGATGCCGGGTCACGTCGGCAATGTGGTGCTCGGTGGTCATCGCGTCAGCAAGAAAAAGCCCTTTCGCAACCTCGACCAACTGCAGCCCGGCGACGAGATCTACCTCTCGACCGACGAAGGTGACTGGGTCTACGTGGTCGATCGAACCTTCATCGTGAGCCCCTCCGACGTCTGGATCATCGATCAGACCGACGCGGCGACGTTGACCTTGTTCGCGTGTCATCCTCCCGGATCGACCCGCGAGCGCATCGTCGTGGTGGCCAACTACTCGCGACTCGCCGATGCCTGACTCATCGCGACGCACCCTGGTGCGGTCGATGGTCGCCGGACTCCTGGTGGCCGCATCGATGCCTCCGTGGGGCTGGTGGCCACTCTCCTTCGTCGGCATCGCGATGTACACCTCGGTCGAGTCGGCGGCCACCTCGCCCCGTCGTCGGTTCGCCACCGGTTTTCTCTTCGGGGTCGGCTGGGTCCTGCCCTCGATGTCCTGGATGTGGGTCCTCACCGCGCCCGGCTACCCGATCGCGGTGGCCATCTTCGCCACCTTGCACGGCGTGGCGGCGATGACGACGCGCGGTCGGACCGATCGGGTCGTGCTGTCGCCCGCGGTTCACACACTCGCCGAGGCACTACGACTGTGTTTCCCTTTCGGCGGGGTTCCCCTGGCCACGCTCGGCATCGCCCAAGTCTCCGGACCGCTGCACCGGGTCGCCTCGGTCGGTGGTGTGATCCTGCTCACCTGGACCACGTGGCAGGTGGGCGCTTTGCTCGCCCGCCGACTGCGTCGGTACCAACGCGATGACGGACGCCGCTTCGCCCGACGTCGGGCCTGGCTCGTCTGCTGGGGCGTCTACGTCGCCTCGTTGCCGAACTTCACCCACGACTCCGGTCGTTCCATCGGAATCGCCGCGGTGCAAGGGGGCGGACCTCAGGGCACACGGGCCATCGACACCGACCCGCGCGAGGTCGTCGAGCGTCATCTCGCCGCCACCGCCGGAATCGAGCCCGGCGCCGACATCGTCGTGTGGCCCGAGAACGTGATCGACGTCGCCGACTTCAAGACGAGCACCGAGTACGACGAGGTCGCCGCCGAAGCGGCCCGCCTCGGCGCGCCTCTGGTAGTCGGCGTCACCGAGGACGTCGACGACGAGAGTTTCACGAACGCCCAGGTGGTCGTCGATCCGCTGGGAGAGTTGACGGACCGCTACGACAAGGTGCGACGCGTGCCCTTCGGTGAGTACATGCCCCTGCGGGGGCTACTACGGGCCCTCGGTGCCCCCGTCGACCAGGTGCCCCGCGACGCGGTCGCCGGAACCGGACCGGCGACCCTCGACATCGACACCGGATCCGGGGTCGTCCGCGCCGGAGTGGTCATCTCGTGGGAGGTCTTCTTCGGTGGACGCGCGCGCGAGGGCGCCCGCCGCGGAGCCGAATTCATCATCAACCCGACCAACGGTTCGAGTTACACCTGGACCGTGCTGCAGTCGCAGCAGATCGCCTCGTCACGACTGCGCGCGATCGAGACCGGTCGTTGGGTCGTGCAGGTGGCACCCACCGGCTTCTCCGCCTTCGTCGGCCCCGACGGTGAGGTTCACCAGCGCACCGCAGTGAGCGAGAGCGCCGTGATCGAACGGACCATCGAGTTACGCAATGGACGGACGATCTACACCCGACTCGGCGACAAGGTCTGGTTGGTGCTCCTCGCCGTCGCCACCTGGTGGGGTGCCGCGCGACGACGTCGGCGCGGCCGGGGGCGCTGAACCCCGATCACGCGGCTCTCACACCTCGATCATGACCGTGGTCGGACCGTCGTTCACCAGGTCCACGTTCATGTAGGTGCGGAAGCGACCGGTCGCGACCACGGCGCCCGATCGTCGAAGTTCGGCCACCACCCGATCGACGAGGGGTTCGGCCTGTTCGGGCCGGGCCGCGGCGGACCAACCGGGCCGTCGGCCGGTGTTGGTGTCGCCGTAGAGGGTGAACTGGCTCACCACCAGGATCGAGCGCGTGGTGTCGGCGACCGAGAGGTTCATCACACCGTCGGGGTCGTCCATGATGCGCAGGTTCCAGATCTTGTCGGCCATCCGGACGCAGGTTTTCTCGTCGTCGGTGTGCGTCACCCCGAGTAACACCAGCAGCCCGCGACCGATCTCCCCCGACCGCTCGGGAACGCCGTCGACGATCACGTCGACCGCGGCCCGCGTCACGCGTTGAACCAGTGCCCGCACGACCCGATCGTACGGGCAACAATGGCGGCGTGGACGATCCCGACGACATCGAGATCCGTGCGCCCAGTGG